>CAMAFR010000003.1 GCA_945833835.1 uncultured Bacteroides sp. | reverse complement strand
TAGGTAGTCGCCGTCTTGAGCTCCGGAAGCCGCAAGGCTCTCCGGAGCTTTTTTTATGGTTGCCCGCCACCGGAATTTATATCCTTCCGGTATCAATTCTGCTTTCCCTGCTTCGTTCTTCATAGAATTGTCGCTATATTTGCAGGTCTAAGCTGAAACCAAATAGTATGAGACATTTTTTTGTAGGTATAGTTGCCGTGCTGTGCTGCGTAGCTTGCGGAAATGCACAGGGTGGAAAAGGAACGGCAGACAAGGGCAATGCGGCACACAAGACCATTGTCCTATCGCAAGCAGAGTTTGAACAGCGGGTAGCTAAGTTCACAGGCCAACCGGCAGAATGGAAGTATTTGGGCGATAAGCCGGCCATTGTGGATTTCTATGCCACTTGGTGTGGCCCTTGCCGGCGGCTGGCCCCCATCTTGGAAGAATTGGCAGCTGAGTACGAGGGGCAGATTTATATATATAAGGTGGATACAGACAAGGCTCCTGACTTGGCACGTGCCTTTGGCATCCGCTCCATACCCTCGCTGCTGTTCGTCCCGCTGACAGGAACACCACAGATGGGGCAAGGACTGATTCCGAAAGAGCAACTCAAAGAAGCCATCGACAGTTTTCTCCTGAAAAAACAGTAAGCCCATATATTCTAACCTAATTCCAGCTGTATGGAAACCATTATTCCTTTTGCACTGTTGTGCTTCACGTCGTTTTTCACCCTGACCAATCCGTTGGGGACAATGCCGGTGTTTCTGACCATGACCAATGGCATGAATGAGACCCAACGCCGGCATATTGTGAAAAGGGCGACGATCATCTCGTTTGTCGTCCTGATCGCTTTTACGTTTTGCGGCCAGTTTCTCTTCAAGTTCTTCGGAATCTCCACCAACGGATTCCGTATTGCCGCCGGCATCATCATCTTGAAGATAGGCTACGACATGTTGCAGGCCCGCTATTCGAATACCCGCCTGAAAGATGAGGAAATCAAGGCGTATGCCGATGACATTTCCATCACGCCGCTGTCCATCCCGATGCTGTGCGGACCGGGAGCCATTGCCAACGGCATTATCCTGATGGATGACGCCAGCACTTGGGAGCTGAAAATGGCGTTGGTAGGGGTGATTGCCTTGGTCTATCTCCTGACTTACCTGATCCTGCGCTTGTCCACCAAGCTGGTGAACGTCATTGGTGAGACGGGCAATAATGTGATGATGCGACTGATGGGGCTTATCCTGATGGTGATTGCCGTGGAATGTTTTGTTGGAGGCCTGAAGCCGATACTGGTGGACATCATACATAGCGGTCGGTTATTGTAGGCCGTAGGGGCTGGTGTCCTGGCCCTACAGAAACGACAAAGACACGAAAGTACAACAGCTGTTTCCGGAATGTCCGGAACAGGATGTCGGGTACTTTCGTGTCTTTGTTTACTCTTCTTCCATCACTTCGGTCAGTGAGCGGTCATCCGGTCCTTTCGGATGCACGACTTTGTCGAGATAGAGCTCGAAGCAAAGGGTGGAATTGGCGGGAATCGTCTCCTTGGCAGTGGTGCCATATCCCAGATTGGCAGGGATGTAGAGCTCTACCCGTTCGCCTTCACGCATGTGCAGCAGGGCGGTGGTCCATCCATTGATGACCGCACTGAGCGCAGTGCGGTAAGTAGCCTGGGTGAAATCGTCCATGAAATTGTTGTCGTAGCTGCCGTCGAACACGGTCTTGTTGATGAGCAGGCCCTTGTAGGCAACGACAGCCGTGTCGGTAGCCATGGGCGAGATGCCGTCGGGCAGCCCTTCTTTCAGGATTTTCAGGTAGACGTAGTCACTGTTGGAGAGGCTGAGGTCATCGGTCAGGTTCTCGGATTTGATTTTATAGTTGAGATGTTTTTCCCATCTTTCTCCGGGTGCGGGATTGGCGGCGACCTTTGCTATGGAGTCGATGAAGGCCACGTTGCGTGCTTCCCAGTTCTCATAGGGGTCTACTTCTCCCGTCTCGCTGCTGCAGGAGGCAAGTCCCGACCATAACGAGAGAGCGATAAGAAGCGGTGAAAAAGCTTTTCTGTTCATGCGGATATAGGGAATTTCAGTTGTTTTGTGTGTGAAGCGCGTAGCATCGGCAGGAAACTTCCGGACGACGGGGGTCCCGTCTGTCCGGAAGGGGAAGTTTATTGCAGGGTCTTGAGCAGGCTGGTGATGCTTACCTTGCCGGCAATGAGGTTGTCCAGTTGGTCGATGGCCACACGTTCCTGCTGCATGGTGTCGCGGTTGCGCAGGGTGACGCAGTTGTCTTCCAGGGTCTGGTGGTCAACAGTGATGCAGTACGGAGTGCCGATGGCATCCTGACGGCGGTAACGCTTGCCGATGGAGTCTTTTTCGTCGTATTGGCAGTTGAAGTGGAACTTCAGGTTGTTCATGATTTCGCGTGCCTTTTCGGGAAGTCCGTCTTTCTTCACTAACGGCATGACGGCCAGTTTCACGGGGGCAAGGGCTGCGGGCAGTTTCAGCACGACACGTGTCTCGCCGTTTTCCAGCTTCTCTTCGGTATAGGCGGCACTCATGATGCTCAGGAACATACGGTCAACACCGATAGAAGTCTCGATGACATACGGCGTGTAGCTTTCGTTGATTTCCGTATCGAAGTATTTGATGTTCTTGCCCGAGAATTTCTCGTGCTGGCTCAAGTCGAAGTTGGTGCGTGAGTGGATGCCCTCCACTTCCTTGAAACCGAACGGCATCAGGAACTCGATGTCGGTAGCGGCGTTGGCATAGTGCGCCAGTTTCTCGTGGTCGTGGTAGCGGTAGTGGTCGTCGCCGAAGCCCAAGGCTTTGTGCCATTTCAGGCGAGTCTCTTTCCACTTCTGGAACCATTCGAGCTCGGTGCCCGGTTTTACGAAGAACTGCATTTCCATCTGTTCGAACTCGCGCATACGGAAGATGAACTGGCGGGCCACAATCTCGTTGCGGAAGGCTTTACCGATTTGTGCGATACCGAAGGGGATTTTCATGCGGCCGGTCTTCTGCACGTTGAGGTAGTTGACGAAGATGCCCTGTGCCGTTTCAGGACGGAGGTAGACTTTCATGGCTCCGTCGGCCGTAGAACCCATTTCGGTAGAGAACATCAGGTTGAACTGGCGTACTTCCGTCCAGTTCTTGGTGCCCGAGATGGGACATACGATTTCCTCGTCGAGGATGATCTGGCGCAGTTCGTTCAGATCGGTGGCGTTCATGGCCTTCGAATAGCGTTCGTGCAAGGCATCGCGTTTGGCCTGATGTTCGAGCACACGGGCGTTGGTGGCGCGGAACTCGGCTTCGTTGAAGGCATCGCCGTATTTCTTGGCGGCCTTGGCCACTTCCTTGTTGATTTTGTCTTCGTATTTGGCAATCTGTTCTTCGATGAGTACATCAGCGCGGTAACGCTTCTTGGAGTCACGGTTGTCGATGAGAGGGTCGTTGAATGCGTCCACGTGTCCGGAAGCTTTCCAGATGGTGGGATGCATGAAGATGGCCGAGTCGAGTCCCACGATGTTTTCGTGCAGGAGGACCATGCTCTGCCACCAGTATTGTTTGATATTGTTTTTCAGTTCCACACCGTTCTGTCCGTAGTCATAGACAGCTCCCAGGCCGTCATAGATTTCGCTGGAAGGGAATACAAACCCATATTCTTTGCAGTGTGAAACAAGTTTCTTGAAAACGTCTTCTTGTGCCATTTCTTTTTTTGTTATTTTATAATTGTATATCAGTCTTTCCGAATCGGCTGCAAAGATAGGGATTTATAAGTAAAAAACGGCGTGCCGGCCTATTAATTTATCTTATGTAGGGGGCTTTGGAGGAGAAAGCATGGCTGGCGAGCGGATATTTTTTCTATTTTTGCACGAGGTTATTGACTTGAGTTCCGCACGGGCGGTAACTTCCAAACATTGTGCATGTATGCAACTTACTTCGCAAGACAAATATATCCGTATGACGACGGCACCGGTACCGGCGTTGATTGGCTCGCTGGCGGTGCCTACCATCATCAGTATGCTGGTCACGTCGTTCTATGTGATGGCAGACACATATTTCGTAGGAAAGATTGACACCCAGTCCACTGCGGCGGTGGGTATCTCGTTCTCGGTGATGGCCGTCATCCAGGCGTTCGGCTTTTTCTTCGGCCACGGCTCGGGCAACTACATCTCGCGTATGCTGGGTGCGCGTGACTACCGCAGTGCCGAGGTGATGGCTTCGACGGGGTTTTTCTGTGCGTTCATCGCCGGCGTGGTATTGCTGGTGGCCGGACAGCTCTTTCTGGAACCGTTGTGCCTGTTGCTGGGCTCCACAGCCACCATCCTGCCTTATGCGCGGACGTATCTGGGCATCGTGCTGATAGGAGCGCCGTTTGTGGCCTCGTCGCTGGTGCTGAACAACCAGATGCGTTTCCAGGGTAATGCCGTCTATGCGATGGTGGGCATCATTGTAGGGGCGGTGATGAACATCGGACTGGACCCGTTGCTGATCTTCGGGTTCGACATGGGCATTGCGGGAGCGGCATGGGCCACGTTGGCCGGACAGTTGTCCAGCTTTGCCGTGCTGATGGTGATGGATGGCCGGGGGACGAACATCCGCATCCGTTACCGTAACTTCGCGCCGCGCCCGGCGTTGCTGAAGGAGATTGTTTTCGGAGGCAGCCCTTCCTTGTGCCGCCAGGGACTGGCCAGCACTTCCACCATCCTGCTCAACGTGTCGGCCGGGGCTTTCGGCGACGCTGCCATTGCGGGTATGTCCATCGTGACCCGCATCTGTATGTTCATCAATTCATTCGTCATCGGGTTCGGGCAGGGTTTTCAGCCGGTGTGCGGTTTCAATTACGGAGCGGGCTATTACACCCGCGTGCGGCAGGGGTTCTGGTTCTGCGTGAAGCTGGGGGTGGTGTTCCTGTTCCTGTGCTCGGTGGCGGGTTATAGCTTTGCGCCCGACATTGTGGGATGGTTCCGAAAGGAAGACCCCGAGGTGATAGCCATCGGGGCGCGTGCGTTGCGTTGGCAGCTGGTCACGCTGCCGCTGGGGGCATGGGTCATCTTGTGCAACATGCTGTTGCAGACTATCCGGCAGCCGGTAAGGGCCGTGGTCCTCTCCAGTTCCCGGCAGGGACTGTTCTTCATTCCGTTCATCCTGTTGCTGCCCTGGCTGTTGGGATTGCAGGGAGTGGAGATGTGCCAGGCGGCCGCCGACCTGTGTTCGTTCCTGTTGGCCCTGCCGCTGACCATCCCGGTGCTGAAAACTTTGCGCAAGGACGGACAGCCTCCCGCCGAGAAGAAAAACTCCTGAAAAGACACGGCGTTATCGACAGATTTTCTGTAACTTTGTCCGTGCCTATACCGGCAGCACCATATCCGGGACGACTTTTCGGTTACGTCATCCCACACAACTTAACACTTAAAATCATATTATGAGCGACGATATCATTGACAAGGAAGACCAGACGGCTTCCGGCACGGAAGAACACTCTGACTACAAGCCCGTGGGACAGGACAACGAGGCGGTCAGGCACCAGCTGAGCGGTATGTACCAGAATTGGTTCCTGGATTATGCCTCGTATGTCATCCTGGAGCGTGCCGTGCCGCACATCAACGACGGATTGAAACCGGTGCAGCGCCGTATCTTGCACTCGATGAAGCGGCTGGACGACGGACGCTACAACAAGGTGGCCAACATCGTAGGGCATACCATGCAGTTTCATCCGCACGGCGACGCCTCTATCGGTGATGCGCTGGTGCAGCTGGGACAGAAGGACCTGCTGATAGACTGCCAAGGAAACTGGGGGAATATCCTGACGGGCGACAGTGCGGCGGCTCCCCGATACATCGAGGCACGCTTGTCCAAGTTCGCACTCGACGTGGTGTTCAACCCCAAGACCACCGAGTGGCAGGCTTCCTATGATGGCCGCAACAAGGAGCCGGTGACCCTGCCGGTGAAGTTCCCGCTGCTGCTGGCGCAGGGAGTGGAAGGCATTGCCGTCGGACTTTCGTCGAAAATCCTGCCGCACAACTTCAATGAGCTTTGCGATGCCTCGATTGCCTGCCTGCGGGGAAAAGCGTTCCACCTGTATCCCGATTTCCAGACGGGAGGCTCCATTGACGTGTCGCGCTACAACGACGGTGAGCGCGGAGGCGTGGTGCGGGTACGGGCCAAGATTTCCAAACTCGACAACAAGACGCTCTGCATCAGTGAGATTCCTTATGGCAAGACCACCTCTTCGTTGATAGACTCCATCCTGAAGGCCATCGAGAAGGGGAAAATCAAGGTGCGCAAGGTAGACGACAACACGGCGGGCAAGGTGGAGATACTGGTGCATCTGGCTCCGGGCGTGTCGTCGGACAAGACGCTGGATGCGCTGTATGCCTTTACAGACTGTGAGGTGAACATCTCGCCCAACTGCTGTGTCATTGACAACAAGAAGCCCCACTTCCTGTCGGTGAGTGACGTGCTGCGCAAGTCGGCCGACAACACGTTGGCACTGCTGCGCCAGGAGCTCCACATCCAGCGGGCGGAAGCCCTGGAGACGCTTCATTTCGCTACCTTAGAGAAGATTTTCATCGAAGAGCGCATCTACAAGGACCGTCCCTTCGAGCAGGCGGAGAACATGGATGCCGCCTGCGAGCACATTGACAGACGGCTGACCCCCTTCTATCCGCAGATGGTGCGCGAGGTGACCAAGGAAGACATCCTCCGGCTGATGGACATCAAGATGGCCCGCATCCTGAAGTTCAACAAGGACAAGGCCGACGAGCTCATCGCCCGGCTCCAGGAGCAGGTGGCGGAAATAGACAACCACCTGGCGCATATCGTGGACTATACCGTGGGCTGGTACACACGCCTGAAAGAGAAATACGGTCCGCTTTACCCGCGCCGTACCGAAATACGCAGCTTCGACAACATCGAAGCCACCAAGGTGGCCGAAGCCAACGAGAAGCTGTACATCAACCGTGACGAGGGTTTTATCGGCACCGGGCTGAAGAAGGACGAGTTTGTCTGCAATTGTTCGGACATCGACGATGTCATCATCTTCTACAAAGACGGCAAATACAAGATAGTGCGGGTGTCCGACAAGCTGTTTGTGGGAAAGAACATCCTCTATGTCAATGTGTTCAAGAAAAACGACAAGCGTACCATCTACAATGTGATTTACCGTGACGGCAAAGAAGGCTTCCATTACATCAAGCGCTTCAACGTCACGTCCATGATACGTGACCGCGAGTACGATGTGACACAGGGCACGGCTGGGTCGCGAATCGTCTATTTCACCGCCAACCCCAACGGTGAGGCCGAAATCATCAAGGTCACCTTGCGGCCCAATCCGCGCATCAAGAAGCTGGTGTTCGAGAGGGACTTCAGCACCATCCACATCAAGGGACGACAGTCCATGGGCAACCTGCTCACCAAGTTCGAGGTGCACAAGATAGGCCTGAAGCAGCGGGGAGGCTCCACACTGGGCGGACGCAACGTCTGGTTTGACCACGATGTGCTCCGGCTGAACTATGACGGGCGCGGACAGTTCCTCGGTGAGTTCCAGAGCAACGACACCATTCTGGTGCTGCACAAGGACGGTGAGTTCTATACGACCGACTTCGACCTGAACAACCATTACGACGGCGACATTCTGCTCA
This sequence comes from uncultured Bacteroides sp., assembly GCA_945833835.1. Classification (GTDB taxonomy): domain Bacteria; phylum Bacteroidota; class Bacteroidia; order Bacteroidales; family Bacteroidaceae; genus Phocaeicola. Next base: position 81,051 of record CAMAFR010000003.1, on the reverse strand, counting down.
TTGAGAAATACCGTCCCGACAAGGTATGGACAGCCGTGCTCTACGATGCCGACCAGCAGAACTATCCTTATTTGAAACGGTTCACGCTCGAAAGCACGTCCAAGCACCAGAATTGCCTGGGCGAGAACCGGGCCAGCCGCCTGTTGTTGCTGTCGGCGCAGGCTTATCCCCGCATACAGGTGGTCTTTGGCGGTGCCGACGCCTTCCGGGAAGCCCTGGTGGTGGAGGCGGCCGACTTTGTAGGGGTGAAGAGTTTCAAGGCCAAAGGGAAACGGCTCACCCAGCTGGCCGTCGACCGGATTGAGGAGCTGGAGCCCCTGCGCCAGCCGGAGGCAGACGAAGAACTGCCCTCGGATACCGGCGAAGGACAGGAGGAGAACAGGACAGAAGACGAAAACGGACAAATGAACTTGTTTACAGATGAGGCATAAGTGGTTATGGACGATGCTGGCGTTGCTGCTCGGCGGCTTCCGCCTGCAGGCGCAAGAGGCCGACAGTGGGCAGGTCTCCCGGATAGTGGTCCGCTCGTTGATGGCGGGAGGCGGATGGGCCAATGTGCTCGACACCTACCTCAGTCCGTTGGAGTACACCGGCGGCGGGGCACGCATCGTGTTCGAGAGCATGCAGAACACCCGTTGGAGGCAAGGGCGGTGGAAGGTGCAGCACCAGGTGCAGCTCCAGTATGCCTATACCAAGAATCCTTCGGGGAGTGCGGATATGCACGCGGGGCTGCTGACTTACAGCTACGCATTGCTCTACAAGTTCCCTATGGCCGGACGCTTGCAGGTGCTGGCCGGCCCGATGCTCGACGTGAACGGCGGGGTGGTCTACAACCAGCGCAATTCCAATAATCCCGCCCAAGCCAAGGCCTACGGTGGGTTGGGAGCGTCGGGGATGTTGGCCTACCGTTTCCACATCGGGCGTTATCCCCTGTTGTTGCGCTATCAGGCCCAACTGCCCTTGCTGGGAGTGATGTTCTCGCCCGAATACGGTGCTTCCTATTACGAGATGTTCTCGTTGGGGCATGGCAGCGGCAGTGTGCGGTTCACTTCGTTGCACAACCGCCCTTCGCTGCGGCAGCTGCTGACGCTGGATATGCCCATCGGTACGGGCATCCTGCGGGTGGGGTATCTGTGCGACCTCCAGCAGGCCAAGGTGAACGGCCTGAAGACCCACCACTATTCGCACGATTTCCTGCTGGGCTTCGTGCGCCATCTGTATCTCCTGAAAGGGAAAAGACATTTTAATCTGGATGCGAAAGATCATCCGTTCTAATAAAATAAGGTATGAGACGATTCCTGTTTTTTGGGTGGTTGGCGGTGGTCGCAGGCGCTTTGTCGGTGGCTTCGTGCATCCGTGCCGACATTTCGGGCAATACGCCGCGTGACAACTTCGAGGCGTTGTGGCAGATTATCGACCAGCAATATTGTTTCCTGACGTACAAGCGGCAGGCCTACGGGCTGGACTGGGACGAGGTACACACCCGTTATGCCGACCGCATCACCGGCAACATGACGTCGCAGGCATTGTTTGAGGTGCTGTCGGACCTGGCGAACGAGCTGCGCGACGGCCATGTCAACCTCAGCAGTTCGATGGGCACCTCGCAGTATCGCGAATGGTTCGACAGCTATCCGCGCAATTTCAGCGACACCATCCGCAGCCATTACCTCAAGAAAGACTATGTGCTCTCTTCGGCCATGATGTACCAGGTGCTGGAGAATAACATCGGCTATATCTATGTGGGCAGTTTCGCATCGGGACTGGGCGACGGCAATCTGACCCAGGCCCTGAACCGGCTGGCGGTCTGTGACGGACTGATTGTGGACGTGCGCAGCAATGGGGGAGGCGACTTGACCACCGCCGAGAAGCTGGCGGCGCGGTTCACCAACGAGAAAGTCCTGGTGGGCTACATCTGCCACAAGACGGGGCCGGGACACGATGACTTCTCAGAGCCTGCCCCCATGTATGTGGAGCCGGCGGTGGGGATGCGGTGGCAGAAACCCGTGGTGGTGCTCACCAACCGCAGGTCGTACAGTGCCACCAACTATTTCGTGAACGCCATGAAGCAGTTCGACCGTGTCACCGTGGTGGGCGACACGACGGGGGGAGGGTCAGGCCTGCCCTTCACTTCCGAGTTGCCCAACGGTTGGTCCATCCGCTTCTCGGCCTGCCCCATGTTTGATGCGCAAATGAACCAGCTGGAGTTCGGTATCGAGCCCGATGTGAAGGTCGACATGACTGCCGCCGATATGGCGCAAGGGAAGGATACCATGATAGAACGGGCCTGTGAAATTCTGAAGAATTGAAGGGATTTATTTGTGAAATTGAAAAAGTTGACCTATCTTTGCCCCGCCTTGGATAGAGGGATGATTGCGCGTGTGGCGTAATTGGTAGCCGCGCCAGACTTAGGATCTGGTGTCGTGAGACGTGTAGGTTCGAGTCCTATCACGCGCACCAACCGGCAAGAGGGTGTGTCAAGACGGAAGCTATGTCCGGTCTTGACACACCCTCTTTTTCGTCAGGTCTGAAGGAAAGCGGAGACGGGAGCGTCCTCCTTTTTTGACAGACGGCGTGAAAAACAGCCGTCCTTCTGCCGTGACTGTCGAAAAAATCCGTTATCTTTGTTCACAAACGAGTTGCATATAAGAACGTATAACCCTAATCTCATTACGATGAAGAAACTGATTCTACTTGGTGTCGCTTGTATGAGCGCATTCCGGTTGGAGGCCTTCGCTGCCAACCCTCCCCAACTTTCCGTTTGGTTTGATAAGCCCACTACCTTGCAGGGACGGGCCGTGTGGTACGGCGGACAGCCCGAAAAGTGGCTGGAGTCCGGCAAGAAGCCGATTTCGGCGGGCGATGCGGTGTATAATCCCGACCAGGAATGGGAGACCTGTTCGTTGCCCATCGGCAACGGGAGCATCGGTGCCAATATATTCGGCTCGGTGGAGGCGGAACGTGTCACGCTCAACGAGAAGACCTTGTGGCGGGGCGGTCCCAACACGGCCAAGGGAGCGGCCTATTACTGGGACGTGAACAAGCAGTCGGCCACGGTGTTGCAGGACATCCGCCAGGCCTTTCTCGACGGCGACCTGAAGAAGGCCGACGAGCTGACCCGCAAGAACTTCAACAGCGGGGTACCCTATGAGTCGGGTGCCGAGGAGCCGTTCCGTTTCGGTAATTTCACGACGATGGGCGAGTTTTATGTCGAGACCGGCCTGAGTGCCGTCGGCATGACCCACTACCGCCGCAGCCTGTCGCTCGATTCGGCCTTGGTGAAGGTGGAATTCTGCAAGGACGGGGTGCGTTACCGCCGTTCTTCCTTCATCTCCTATCCGGACAATGTGATGGTGATGCGTTTTGAGGCCGACCGTCCGGGACGGCAGAACCTGGTGTTCAGCTATGCTCCCAACCCCGTGTCGACGGGTGCGATGCGTGCCGACGGATCGGACGGACTGCTCTATCATGCCCGTCTGGACAATAACCAGATGGAGTATGCCGTGCGGGTACGGGCGCAGGTGAAAGGCGGGACACTGACGAATGCCGGCGGGAAGCTGGCCGTGACGGGAGCCGATGAGGTGGTGTTCTACATTACCGCCGACACGGACTACAAAGTCAATTTCCAGCCAGACATGACCGACCCGAAGACGTATGTCGGCGTACAGCCGTTAGAGACCACCGCCGCCTGGATGTCGGCCGCCGCCGCCAAGGGCTATGCCGCCTTGTTGCAGGCGCATTGCGATGACTATATGCCCTTGTTCCACCGCGTGTCGTTACAGCTGAATCCGTCGGTACAGGTGCCCGACCTGCCGACCCCCCAGCGTCTGGCCGCCTACCGCCGTGGAGCGAAGGACCCCTATCTGGAGACCCTGTACTACCAGTTTGGCCGTTATCTGCTTCTGGCCAGCTCGCGGGCGGGCAATCTGCCGGCCAACCTGCAGGGCATCTGGCATAACAATGTGGACGGCCCCTGGCGCGTGGACTATCACAACAACATCAACGTCCAGATGAACTACTGGCCGGCCTGCTCTACCAACCTCTCCGAGTGTGTGATGCCGCTCGTCGACTTTATCCGCACGTTGGTCAAGCCGGGCGAGAAGACGGCACAGGCCTATTTCGGTGCCCGCGGATGGACCGCCTCCATATCGGGCAACATCTTCGGCTTTACGGCACCGCTCATCAGCGAGGACATGTCGTGGAACTTCAACCCTATGGCCGGTCCGTGGTTGGCCACCCACGTGTGGGACTATTATGACTATACCCGCGATGTGGCCTTCCTCCGCGAGACGGGTTACGACCTCATCAAGAGCAGTGCCCTCTTCGTGACCGATTTCCTGTGGAAGAAACCCGACGGCACCTATACCGCTGCACCTTCCACTTCGCCCGAACATGGCCCTATCGACGAAGGGACGACCTTTGTCCACGCCGTGGTGCGCGAGATTCTGCTCGATGCCATCGCTGCCGCCGAAGTGCTGGGCACCGACAAGCAACTCCGCAAGGAGTGGCAGGAAGTGCTCTCCAAGCTGGTGCCGTACCGCATTGGCCGCTATGGACAGCTCATGGAGTGGTCGCGCGACATTGACGACCCGAAAGACGAGCACCGCCACGTGAACCATCTGTTCGGGCTGCATCCCGGACATACCGTATCGCCGGTGACGACCCCCGAACTGGCCAAGGCCTCACGCATCGTGCTGGAGCACCGGGGCGACGGGGCTACCGGATGGAGCATGGGCTGGAAGCTGAACCAGTGGGCACGCCTGCACGACGGCGACCATGCATACGTGCTGTATGGCAACCTGCTGAAGAACGGCACGCTCGACAACTTGTGGGACACGCACGCCCCGTTCCAGATTGACGGCAACTTTGGCGGCACGGCCGGTGTCACCGAGATGCTGTTGCAGAGCCATGTGGATTGTCTGCACCTGTTGCCCGCCTTGCCGGGCAGCTGGCCCGAAGGCCGTGTCAGCGGACTGTGTGCCCGTGGCAATTTCGAGGTGGACATTGACTGGCAGGGAGGCCGGTTGCAGCAGGCGGTGGTGACATCCCGTTCGGGTGGGCTCTGCCGTGTCCTCTACAACGATTCCGAGCTGAGTTTCAAGACCCGCAAGGGAGAGCGTTACACCCTTTCCTGCGATGAGGCCGGGCGGTTGGCGCTCCGCAAGTGATGCCGGCAGCTGTCGGTCATCACTGATGAACGGCCTTGATGACCACTGATGACCTGCCGGAGTCATCACTGATACCCTACATCATACTTTGTGCTTACAGATTCTTCGCTTCGCTCAGAATGACAAGTGTAAATTGTCATGTTGAGCGGAGCGAAACATCTGTACACCGCTACTGATATGGGCTGCGCTATGTGGACAGATTCTTCGTTTCGCTCAGAATGGCAGAGAGGATTGTTTTAATGATTAGCCTTAAGGTTCTGCAGTTGCTGTCTTCTTAGAGTTGTCGATGTCTGTATATCGGGATGACAAGAAAAACAATTCCCCTGTCATTTAGGATGACAAGAAAAGTAATTCCCCTGTCATTCTGAGCATAGCGAAGAATCTGTTCACATGCAGTGTATGCCGTTGCGGTTTACAGATTCTTCGCTGCGCTCAGAATGACAGGGGAGGATTGTTTTTCTTGTCATTCTGAGCATAGCGAAGAATCTGTTCACATCCAGTGTATGCCGTTGCGGTTTACAGATTCTTCGCTTCGCTCAGAATGACAAGAGGGGGGCAGTCCGGGTACTCTTGTCGGGCTTTTCTTTTGTCCTGCTCTCCGCTTTGTCATCCTGAGCGGAGCGAAGGATCTGTCCAATAGCGCAGCGATGCCAAATAGTAAGGGTCTGCTCCTTCGCTCTGATAGCGTGAGGGGCAGACCCTTTGTTAGGTATTCAATAGCAACTACTACAAGTTGTTTTGTTTTTAGTTACCAATTACTGCATTATCGGGAGTGAAAGGAACAGTTCCGCTATTTGGCTCTTCAGCACTCCATCCAGTCACAGCTCCTTTAACTTCCAGCTCGTCTACATTGAAGGTAAAGGTGATGTTGTAAGCCACCCCTTGTTTCAAGATACCTCCCGGCAGATAAACGGTTTTTGTAGCTTCTGTGCAAGAGTAACCAGCATCCAGACTATTATCTTCTGTTACAATGTCATATGCGAAGGTAATGGCGGCTTTTCTTGCTGCAAGACCTACACCATTCTTGTCTGTTTCCGGAATCAGGAACAGATATTGACCTGTTGTGAAAAGATCATTAGCAGTACCAGTGATTTCGAAAGTTTTTTGACCCGTATAGGTTTTGTTTCCAATTGTCGCACCTTCTGTGGTAAAGTCAATCACGGAAGCAAGGTCATAGTTTGTCTCCATAGCTGTCTTATCACTCCACGCACCACGGGTAGTTACATTTTCAGGATCAGTTGATACATCAGCAAACGTATAAGTCGCACTCTTGTAATAGCCGGCAGCGACCAATATAGCGGATTTCAACACCACGTGTGATTTTTCTTGGAGGGCATCGCTGGTTTTTACCTTAAAGGCCAGGCGAGACAGCTCATGCTGGAACTTGAAGTTGATAGAATCCGCTCCTCCGACTTCTTCTTCCTTCTGTTTGGCATCAATCACTTGGGCGGCTACGAAGTCAATCATGTCAGATGCAACATCTTTGACGGTGAATGTGAGGGAAGTGACATTCTCAGTAGCATTGTTGTCAGCCAACTCCACACCCTTGTCTATGGATTCTGTTGGATTATCATACGGTGCATACGCAAAGAATGAAATCTTGTCACCCTTCATCGTCGGCCAGTATTTCACCGGCTTATAGCTCCATTTAGAATCAGCATACCTCACTTTCTGATTGTACATGAAGTTGGCGGCTTGGGTTTTTCCATAGCTCGCCCATGCGGTTTGCTTGGTGTAGAAGGCCAGTACACCAAAGTTGTCGCTCTGGATGGTGTTATCGTTCGTTTCGGTACCGCGTCCCTGCACACTCTTGCCCAGATAGGTGCTGAACTGGATGGCTTGTCCACTCTGCTGGGCGGCATTTTCAATCACTTCATTGTTCGAGCAACCCGTCATGGTCAGAGCTGCACAGGCCAATGCGCCTACAAATAAATTCTTTCTCATGTTGTTAAAATAAAGGGGTTAAACCATATTGTAATGTTCTCTATCATCTTGTTTCAGAGTCCCACATCGATTTGCTCTTCCTCGCCCCAATCGCCTACCGTGGCGTCGAAGCCGCTGGCGGGCGCGTCTGTGGGCTTCACATCGGGCAGCTGCAAGGGGAGGTTCGGGTTGTCCGAGTCTTCGGGCGGCAGGGTGCCCGCATCGGCCCCGATGGCGATGCGGAGGCGCAAGGCCTCCTGCAGCTCTTCGATACGCTCGCCGATGGCGTAGAGGGTGCTGACGATGGTCTGGTTGTCCACCAGCAGGAGCTCCAGGCGCAGCAGGTGGTCGGTGTCAGCCCGGGAGGACGCCCCACGGGGTTCGGTGGGCAGGCCGGCGGTCTGCCCGGGCTTGCCGAAGGTGGTGAACCGCGTGGCGATGCTGCCCCGCGTATAGTCCGTCTCGCTGTGGAGGATGTCCCAGCGGTCCATCACGTGGGTGACGGTGGCTGTGGTGGTCTGGTGGGTGGCCAACCGGCAGCCCGAGGCCATGCCGGTGACGTAGCCCCGCACGGCACGCACGTTCTGCACGCCGTTCACCTCCACCTCGACATCGGCGGTCGTCACGACGGGCTGCGGCTTCAGCCGCAAGGTGGCGGCGGCCCGTGCCTCACGCGAGGCGGCCATCAGCTCCTGCTGGTAGCTCACAATCATGTCGCGGGTGATGGACAGCCGCTCGTAGGTGGCCACGGCTATCTCTTCGGGCTCGCAGACGGTGGGCTCGGCGTCCGGGGTGCGGTCCACCTCGTTGAAGTCCTTGCCGGCGGCCTCCACCTGTGCGGTGAGGAAGCTGTCCATGCCGCTGAAGACCAACGAGCCGAACTCGGAGGTGCTCTGGTTGAAGACCAGCACGTTGTAGACCCCTTCGCGCACGCTGACGCGGGCCCCGTCCACCTGGTTAGTCAGGGTGAGGGAGGGCTTGCCGCCGTCGGCGGGATAGAAGTAGACGGACATCCCTTCGGGCCGCTCGCTCAGGGCGGACCAGTCCACCTCCAGGGCCACCTCGCAGTAGGGGCGGTAGTCGTATTCCAGCTCGCGGCGGCAGCCGGCCAGTGCCAGCAGGGCCGTGAGCAAAGCGCAGAGGCGGAGCGCAGTGTGATGTGACGGGAAGCGGTTCATGGGCGGCCTCCTTTCTTCAGGGGCAGGAGCCATGCTAAGGAGATTTTCGCCTTGGTGGGGCCGAACCAGTTGTAGGTGCCGTTGTTCTGCCAGACTAAGAAGGTGTCGTTCTCCATGCCGATGTAGTGGCGGTAGTTGGTCTGGAAGTAGCCGATGCCGAGGCTGAACTCCAGCCGCAGCCGGCGGTTCAGGCGCATGGAGTAGCCGTAGCTGAGGCCGGCGGTGAGGTAGAACTCCCCTTGGTAGCCCTCGCTGTCCCACTCCAGGTCGTATTTGCCTCCGCCCACGTAGAAGCCCGTGAAGTGCCCTTCCAGCGCGCCCCGCTGGCGGCGGTCGCCCCACCAGCGGCGTCCTTCCGCCCCGAAGTAGAGCAGCTGGTAGGCGCGCGAGTTGTGGTGCCACACATACCAGGGGAACCAGCATTCGGCCATCACGCTCCAGCGGTTGTCGCGCAGGGGGAACTCCACCTCCACATTGGGCGTGAGGGCGGCATCCAGCAGCAGGTTGGTTTTCAGGGCGAGGAGGGGTGGAACGGAGGGTTCCGCTGTCTCCGCCGTCGGGGAGTGGGGCGGCAGTCCGTGGGCAGAAGGTGTCTGTGCCGGGAGCGGGAGTACCAGCACCAGCAGCAGGGTAGCTAAGTACCCCCGCAGGGACAGCGGACAGAGTGGGTCAGAAACACGCATCATGCAGGTTACGGGTTGTGGGCTGCACCCCTTCTCAAGGCTATATAAATAAGGTGTAGTCCGTAGGGCGGTGATACCCGGCCGTCCCCTGTTGTTGTTTTCATATAGTAGGCTACCTAACGAAAAACGTGGGCATCACATCTGACTCGTCCTTCGTTTTGAGGCCTTCCACAGCCCTGCAGGTGAACGAGTCAGTATGATACCCCCGTGTGTATGAATAGGGGCGTAACCCGAATGTGGGAGCGAGAGTACATACGGCCTCTCCCTCCACACTCAAGATACGGTTATAGCATACCCGTAAGCATTCATTTCTGACATTGCCTTTTGACCTGCGTAGTTGAATGTGGAAGTTTCAAAACGACCAATAGACAAAGCATCAATGACGCTTTTACATTATGTAGCGTTGTTCCGGCTCCTTTCTACGCCGACAGGCAGGAGAAGAGTGGAACAACGCTGCAAACGTAATCAATAATTTTTATTGTTGCAAGAAAAGAAAGAAAAAAATGTACGTTTCGAGGGTGGCAACGGTCATTTTCGTTTATAGCGGTAGGCACCCCCTGTGATGGTTTCGAGCGGGAGCGATCGGAAGGTGAGGTCGTAGACTTCGGTGTTTTGGCTGCCGCACCGCACTTGCTGGCCGTTGTCTTCATAGACGAAGGCGATGTTGCCACAGCCGTCGGCCACCATGGACGAATAGGCCGATGGCCCAGAGGTGACTTCGTAGCGTGTCCATCCGCTGAGGAAGCTCTCGGGGGTGGCATAGTCGGCTGCTGAGGCCAGCACCTTCCAATACACAGACACGTGGCTGCGCCGCTCCACGTTGCGGGCCTTGGCCGGCGTGGTGCCGAAGGGCACGGACTGCAGGGCGATGTGTACCTTCTGTTTGTCGCGGCCAATGGCCGGCACAATCAGTATCTCGCCGTTGGTGGCGTTGTTTTGGGCGGCTGTACCGCCGTCTGTCGAGGTAGAGGCTACCGGCGAAGCCCAGGTGCCTGCCCCTTCTTTCGGTGAGGTGTAGGTGTACACGTTGAAGTAGCGTCCGCCCTGCATACGGCAGCTCAGCAGTACCCGTCCGTCGGGCAGTTCCTCCACTTTGGCTTCATCGCCCTGCGGGGCCGGGCGTGCGTCGGCACCGCCCAGCGGCAGCCATTGCCCGCCGAAGTCATCCGAATAGATGACCAGGCTCCCTTGGTTGGTGGTCAGTACGGAATAGATGCGGTGGTGGCTGCCGGCCTTGATGAGGCGGCTCTGGCAGATGCGTCCGCTGGCGAAGAAGAGGCGTTCCACCGCCACCTTGCCGCGGCCTTCGTCGTACGTCTGGGCCGAAGCCTCGTCATAGAGCCGGTAGATGGACTCGCTGATTTCTTCGCCCGTCCAGGTCTGGCCGCCGTCGTTGCTGTAATAGCGGCCTACCCGCTGGGCCTTGCTCAGGTCGAGGGCATAAGTGGCGGAGCCGTCCGGTTGGGCCGTGCGTGTCACTTTCACGTCCGAGCGTCCGTAGCTCACCTCGCCCGAGGCGCAGATGAGCAGCAGTTGTCCCGTGCGGCGGTCGCTGACCACGGCGGCATCGCCGTGTCCGCGGTCGAAGCCGTGGTCGCCCTTGCCTGCTATGATGACAGCGGGGGCGGGCTGCCAGGTCTTTCCGCAATCGGTGCTTCGGCGGGCCACGATGCTGATGTTGCCTTCTGAGCCGATGTCGCCCCAGGCAGTGGCGTCGGTCACTCCCGAACGGTCGTCGGTGAAAAACCACAAGGTCTTGCCATGCGAGGCGATGGCCGGGATGCGGTAAAAGACATGACGCGCGGTGTCGCTGGCGAAGAGCACGTCTTGTGCCTGCAGCGTGCCGGCAGGCAGCAGGGGCAGGGCTGCCAGGGCCGGCAGGAAAAAGTTCTTCAGTTTCATAAAGGTATAATTTTAAGGGTTCTTGATGCGTTTCCTGTAGCGGGTCGGTGTCTCGCCCGTGTATTGCTTGAAAGAGGTGCTGAAGTAGGACGAGGTGGCAAATCCGGTCTGTTCGGCGATTTCCGTGAACGAGAGGTCGGTGCCCTCTACCAGTTGGATGGCCTTTTCCATGCGTATCCGCGTGATGTACTCGTTGCTGCCCATTCCGGTCAGCGCTTTCAGTTTGTTGAACAGCGAGGCGCGGCTCATGCCCATTTCCCGGCAGAGCAGGGCGGTGTCGAGCAGGCTGTTGTCCAAGTGCTGGCGGATACACTCGTTCAGCCGCAGCAGGAAGGTCTCGTCGGCCTGGCTGATGGTGGCCTCCTCCGGCAGGGGCATGGTGTGGCCTCCGGCATATTTGCGCCGTATGTTGTCGATGCTTTTCAGGCGGTTAATGATGACCTCCTCCAGCATCTCCACCTCAAAGGGCTTGGGCAGATAGGCGTCTGCCCCGCATTGGTAGCCGTCTTTCACGCTTTGACGGTCGCTCTTGGCCGTGAGCAGGATGACCGGGATGTGGCTGATGTCCAGGTTCTCCTTGATGCTGCGGCAGAGCTGGTAGCCGTCCATGCGGGGCATCATCACATCGCTGATGACCACATCGGGCCGGTGGCTCTGCAGGAGCTGCAGGGCTTCCTGTCCGTCTTGGGCCGTCAGCACTTTTTTGTACCGTCCTTTCAGGGCGTTCTTCAGGAAGTCCGTCAGGTCGGTATTGTCATCCACCAGGAGGAGGGTGTAGGCCGTAGTGTCGAAGGGAGGCCCGTCTGGCTGCACCAGCGTTTCCTGCAGGCTGTTGTCCATCAGCTCGTTCAGATAGGCGTTGGGCGGACAGGTCACGGTGTCGCTGGCCTGTGTTGTGGGCAGCTCGAAGTAGAAGGTGGTGCCGGCTCCCGGGTTGTTGCAGGCACCGATGCTCCCCCCGTGTTGCTCCACCAGTATCTTCGAGTAGGAGAGGCCGATGCCGGTTCCGTTCCGTTCGTTCTCTCCTTGGTAAAAGCGGGTGAACAGCCGGTCGGGGTCGGTGTCTCCTAAGCCGCTTCCTTCGTCGGCGATGGAGATACGCACCCGCCCGCCGTCGGGAAGCAGTTCGCTGCCGAGGGTGATGACCGTATGTTCAGGGCTATGCTTCAAGGCGTTGATGAGCAGGTTGGTGAGGATAATCTCGCATTTCTCCCGGTCCAGGCAGACGGTGCCCACGGCAGGGTCGAGCTGGAAGCGGATGCCGACGTGCCGCTCTTTGCCGGCGGTGATGAAGTCTTGGGCCACTGCCTGCAGCCATTCGTTCAGCGGATGCGGCTCGAAGTGGAGCTGGATGTGGCCCACTTCCATTTTCCGCAGGTCGAGCACCATGTTGATGAGGTTCGTCATGCGCTGCGTCTGCCGGAAGATGCTTTTCAGCGGCGGGTACAGGGCCGCCTCGGCAGGCATCTGTTGCAGGATGCGTTTGAGAGGGGCGTAGATCAGGGTGAGCGGGGTGCGCAGCTCGTGGCTGATGTTGATGAGGAAGCGCACCTTGTCTTCGTTGACCTGCTGTTCGTGCCGCTGCAGGGCCCGGGCCAGTTTCTCCTCTTTCCGCCGCAGGGCGCGCAGCACCAGGCAGGCTATGGCGAGCGGCACCAGAATCAGACAGCCGCTGATGAACCAGGTGGAGCGGTACCAGGGCGGCAGCACCCTCAGTACGGCAATGCGCTGCTCTTCCGTCCAGCTGCCGTCGCGCAGCGTGCACGAGGCCAGCACGTGGTAGGTGCCCGGCTGGAGTCCCGTCAGGCTGATTTCGGGGGTAGGCAGTTCGGTATAGGCATTGCCCAGCTCGCGGATGCGGTACCGGTAGTAGCGTTTGCGGAAGATGTCCTTCTCTTTGGCCATGAACATCAGGGTGAGGTTGCTTTTGTAGGGCAGGGACAGGCGGCCCAGGTCTTCGTCGGACAGCCGGCCCCTCGACTCGCCGTTGACGATGAGGTCAGACAGTTGCAGGTCGGGGATGTCGGTCTCGTTGATGATGTCGCCGGTGTCGATGTGCAGCAGCCCCTTCACGCCGCCCAGATAAATCTTGTCGCCGTGCAGCAGGCGGGCCTGGGGCAGGTATTCGTTGGGCTGTGTGCCGTCCGACTGGTCGTAGATGACGAATTGCCGGGCCGCCGGCTCGTAGGACAGCAGGGAGTTGTCGGCCCCTATCCACAGTTTGCCCGACGGGTCGAAGATCATGCTGGTGATTTCAGAAAGGAGCCGTGTGGGGATGGGCGTGATTTCCCCCTTTTCGGGGTCGAACTTGTTGAGGCCCCGGTTGGTCCCCATCCAGAAGTTGCCTTGCCGGTCGCGGTCCACGGTGTTGAGGTTCATCTCCCGGTTGCAGGCGAAGAGCAGCCGCAGGTGCCGGCTGTGGTGGTCCAGCTCATAGATGTGCTTGAGGTCGTAGAGGTAGGTGCTGTTCGCGTCGTGGCCGATGGATTTCAGGCTGCCGAGGTAGATCTTGCAGCGATGGTCTTCGGTGGCGGTCTCGAAGGTGTGGCGGCGGAGGTCGTAGAGGTAGACGTGGTCGGCCAGCAGCAGAACCGTGTGGGGCGAATTGCGGTAGACGTTCACGATATTGCCGTGACGGCAGAGCCGGGCGTTGGTCTTGTCGTTGATGATGGTGAAGGGGGTGAGGCGTCCGCTGCGGGTGTCGAAGACAAACAGTCCTTGTGCGAATGTCGAGATCAGCAGTTGGCCGGGCGTGAAGCCGCAGATGGAGGCCACCTTCAGCTCGGCGGTCGGGGCATAGTAGGTGAAGGTCTCTGTCTGCATGTCGAAGCGGTTCACCCCGCCGCCGTCGGTCCCAATCCAGAGATAGCCGTCCTGCTCGTACAGGCTCAGCACGATGTTATGGCTCACGCCTCTGTTGAATCCCGACAGGAGGTCGGTATAGGTGGTCATGTTCACCTGGCGCATGCTGATGAGCCCGTTGTACACGCCGCCTATCCACAGCTGGTCGTTGCGGTCGTTGTGCAGGCAGTTGATGCTGTTGGTGGGGAGTGAATAGGTCTTGTCACCCGGGGTATGCGTCAGATGCCTGAAGCGGTGCGTCTGCCGGTCGAGGATGTTGATGCCTCCTCCGTCGGTGCCTATCCAGAGTTCGTTGCCACGCAGGGCCAGGCACAAGGCGATGTCATTGCTCAGGCCGGAATTCTCCGTCGTGTAGTCGGCCAGCTGGGTGCCGGAGGCCGAGAAGCACTTCACGCCCTGGTTGTAGGGCGCCAGCCAGATGCGGTGGTGCTCGTCGACCAGCATATCGGTGAACTCGTTGCCGCACCCGAACGAGTCCCGCCGGTAGTCGCCGTTGTGCAGGTTCACCCGCCAGATGCCTTGCCAACGGCTGCGGCACAGCAGGGTGTGGTCGTCTGTCAGGGCCAGGCCGAGCAGCTCGAACTGTTCGTCGGTGGCGATTTGGCAGATGCGCCGCACGCTGCCGTCGCTCTGGTCGTAATAATACACCTCGTTGTCGCCCCCCAGCAGCAGGCCGTCTTTCCAGCAGCAGGCCGAGTAGGCCACCACCTTTTCGCCGTTGTCATGGGTCAGGGTGGTGAAGGTGTTGTGGTGGTAGTCATAATGGGCCACGCCGTTGCCCGTCAGCACCCACAGTTGTTGCCTGCCGTCCTCCATCACCTGGTAGACGGTGTTGCCGGGCAGGCTGGTGTCGTCGTTGTCCCTGTGCAGGATGCGCTTGAGCTCGTGTCCGTTGAACCGCCCCAGTCCCGATTGTGTCCCCATCCAGACATATCCTTGGCTGTCTGCATAAATGCATTTCAGGGTGGATAGCAGGCCGTTGCCGGCCTCTAAGGAGATTTGCCGGAAGTAGTAGTGGGTGGCGTACAGGGGGGCTGTCGGCAGCAGACAGCCCAGCAGGCAGAGCAGCCAGAATAGGATGCCGGTCTTTTTCATGCAGGTCAAAGCTAAGGTTTCTCGCACCAAAGATAATGATTTCGTCGAAACCAACAGGTATTTTACGGACTTTTTTAGTGGGGCGGGTGGGACAGATAGCGATTTTTGAAAATCTGATAGCTGTTTTTGTAAATGACCACTCCCATATTCTGTTATCTTTGCATTATTATAGAGGAATCACATCATTTAAAGTAACGATACTATGAAACAGAAGACCTTTTTCTTGCCGGTGGGGCTGGCCGTTATGGGAGCGGCCTTGTCTGCCTGTACCGGAAGCCGGACAGCCGGCCAGCGGCAACCGTTGAACATTGTGTATATCATGACGGATGACCATACCGCACAGATGATGAGCTGTTATGACCAGCGGTATATCGAGACCCCCAATCTGGACCGTATCGCCGCCGCCGGCGTGCGCTTTACCCAAAGTTTTGTGGCCAATTCGCTGAGCGGTCCCAGCCGGGCGTGTATGCTGACCGGCAAGCACAGCTGCGCCAACAAGTTCTATGACAATACCACCTGTGTCTTCGACAGTGCCCAGCAGACCTTCCCGAAGCTGTTGCGGCAGGCCGGTTATCAGACCGCCGTGGTGGGCAAATGGCACTTGGAGAGTCTGCCGTCGGGCTTCGACTATTGGCAGATTGTGCCGGGACAGGGCGACTACTACAACCCCGACTTCATCCTACAGTCCAACGACACCATCCGCAAGCGGGGCTATATCACCAACATCATTACCGACGAGGCACTCAACTGGTTAGAGAACAAGCGTGACGAGCGGAAACCCTTCTGCCTGATGATCCATCACAAGGCGATTCACCGCAACTGGATGGCCGACACCTGCCATCTGGCCCTCTATGAAGACAAGCGGTTCCCCCTGCCCGACAATTTCTTTGATGACTATGAGGGACGTCCGGCCGCCGCGGCGCAGGAGATGAGCGTGGCCAAGGACATGGACCTCATCTATGACCTGAAGATGATGCGTCCGGGCGAGGACTCGCGCCTGCGCCCGAATCTGGAGGGCATGTTGGCACGCATGGACCGCAGCCAGCTGGAGGCATGGAACCGCTTTTACCAGCCCATCATCGACGAGTTCTATGCCCACCGGCCCGAAGGCAAGGAGCTGGCCGAATGGAAGTTCCAGCGGTATATGCGCGACTATATGAAGACCGTGAAGGCACTGGATGACAATGTGGGACGGGTGCTCGACTACCTGGAGGCGAAAGGATTGTCCAAGAACACGCTGGTGGTCTATACCTCCGACCAGGGCTTCTACATGGGCGAACACGGCTGGTTCGACAAGCGGTTCATGTACGAGGAATCCATGCGTACGCCGCTCATCATGGCGTTGCCCGAGGGCTTCGACCGCCGGGGAGACATCACCGAGCTGGTGCAGAACATCGACTATGCCCCCACGTTCCTCGAACTGGCCGGTGTGCCGGTCCCCCAAGACATCCACGGAAAATCGTTGCTGCCTCTGCTCCGCGGAGAGCATCCCGCCGACTGGCGTACCTCTTTATATTATCATTTCTACGAATACCCGGCCGAGCACAGCGTGAAACGGCATTACGGTGTCCGGACGCCCGACTACAAGCTGATTCACTTCTACAACGACATTGACCAATGGGAATTGTACGACCTGCACAGCGATGCCTCTGAGATGCACAACCTCTATGGCAAGCCCGGCACACAGGGCATTACAGACACCTTGAAGAAAGAACTCGTCCGGCTGCAGGAACAATATGACGACCCTGTACGGTTTTCTTCCCAGCGGGACAAGGAATAGACGCTTTTTTAGCGGATTTTGAAAATGAAATAGTGATTTTTGAAACGATTCTATCCTCAAATCTGTCTACTTTTGCTCTTGTAGCAGCGAAGAAACAAGAGCTATACCACTGAGATAAATGGAGCAACCTAAATTGTTTAACGAAATTTGATACCTTATGGAAAAGAAAGAAATGAAACCGAGACTTTCTCTTTGGAGCAAGAGGTTGATGAAGACCGTGCCGCTGGCGGCAGCTATGGGGCTGAGCGCATCCTACGCAGTAGCGGCTGATGACGTGACTCCGTCGGCTTATGCCATCGTGCAGCAGCATGGTAAAGTGACGGGAAGAATAGTAGACGCACACGGAGAGCCGCTGGTAGGGGTGAACGTGGTGCAGAAAGGCGCCTCACACAATGGGGTGGTGACAGACATGGACGGCAGCTTCGCCATCCAGGTCCCGGCAGACGCCACGCTGGTCATCACGTATATCGGATACAGGACGGTGGAAATGCCCGTACGCCAGCGCACACAGCTCACGGTGACGATGCAGGAAGACAGCGAGGCACTGGATGAGATTGTGGTGATTGGTTACGGTGCCGTGCGCAAGGCCGACCTGGCCGGCTCGGTGGCCGTCATGGACAACAAGAGTTTCCGCGACCAGCCGGTGACCCGCGTGGAGGATGCCCTGCAGGGACGACTCTCGGGCGTGTCGGTCATGTCCAGCGGCGTGCCGGGCGGTGACATGAAGATACGTGTGCGCGGTACCAGCTCTGTCAGCAAGTCGAACGACCCGTTGTATGTGGTGGATGGCATTGTCCGCGAAACCGGGCTCGAAGGCATCAATCCGGAGGATATCCAGAGTATGCAGGTGCTGAAGGACGCCTCGTCTACCGCCATCTACGGTTCGCGGGGTGCCAACGGTGTCGTGCTGGTGACGACCAAGACCGGAAAGGCTGGGGCGACACAGGTCACGCTGGATGCCTCGCTGGGTTTCGCCAACGCCTACCATGTGCCCGAGGCCATGGACACCCGCCAGTATGCGCAGGCGCTGGTAGACTATAAGGGCATCAGCGAAAGTGTGATGAAGGACTACCTGAGCGGTGCCAACCCCGGCATTGACTGGATGGACCAGCTGTTGCGGACGGGAGTCGTGCAGAACTACAAGCTGGCCGTGTCGAAAGGCAATGAAGACACGCAGGTCTACTTCTCGGGCAACTATATGAACCAGCGCGGTGTCATCACCGACACGGAGTCCACCCGCTACTCCATCAAGGCCAACCTGCATACCAAACTGTACAAGTGGCTGGAACTGACCGCCGACGTGAACCTGAGCCAGACCAACAGCTCGGGAATCGGGTTCAACCAGAACCAGTCGAACCCCTTGTGGGTGGGCCTGAACTACTCGCCGACCATGGAGATGTACACAGAGAACGGCGACTACAACAAGGACCCGTACAACAATATCCAGCACAATCCCTACGGCTTGCTGCACAGCACGGACAATGACCGCAAGCGCAGCGTGGCGACCGGGCATGTGGACCTGAAGTTCAACATTATCGACGGCCTGACGTTTACGACGACCAACGGTATCGACTATTCAGACTTCAAGGGCTACACCTTCAGCGGCACCGACGTCATGACCCAAAGCTCCATGAGCAACAGCGACGCCTACAAGATGGTGTTGCAGACCACCAACAACCTGACCTACTTCCACAAGTGGAACGAGCATTCGCTGACGGCCACCGGTGTGTGGGAGGCCACTTCGTCGGAAACCCGCAACATGGGCATCACCGGCCGCAACCTGGCCAAGGAATCGGTGGGCTACTGGAATGTGGGCAACGCCAAGACCCGCGACGCGAGCAACGCCTACAGCAAATGGACCATGTTGTCGGGGGTGGCCCGGGTGATGTATAACTATGCCGACCGCTATATGCTGACCGGTACGTTCCGTGCCGACGGCAGCTCGCGGTTCACCAACAAGAAATGGGGCTACTTCCCGTCCATCGCCGCCGCCTGGACCGTTTCGAACGAAAAGTTCTTCGAGAACGTGAAGCGTACGGTGAGCGAGCTGAAGATCCGTGCCAGCTACGGTGTCATCGGCAACCAGGACATTACGCCGTATTCCACCCTGGGTACGATGAACGCCACGTCGTTCAACATGGGTACCGGCACCACCTACACCGGCTACTGGGCCAACGGGCTGGCCACGCCCGACCTGACGTGGGAAAAAGTGAAGCAGCTGGATCTGGGCATCGACCTCGGCTTCTGGGACAACCGGCTGACCTTGAGTGTGGATTACTTCAACAAGAAGACCTCTGACGCATTGCTGCGCAAGACAGCGCCCAACTATCTGGGCGGTGCCAGTTATTGGGTGAACGCCGGCGAGGTAAGCAACAAGGGATTCGACCTTACCCTCTCGGCACGGGTGCTGCAGAACGATGACCTGCAGTGGACCACCACCTTCAACGGCAGCTTCCTGAAGAACGAGGTGACTCGTCTGACGGCCGAAGACCCGATTCTGTATGGGGCGTCGCCTTCGCCCGGTACGGTGGATCCGTGTACCATCATCAAGGAAGGGGAAGCCATCGGTACCTTCTACGGGTACAAATGGGCCGGCGTGCAGAAAAACAGCCAGGGACAGTTCGTCGATGCCTATTATGCGGCCGACGGCAGCATCACCACCTCTCCTACGGGTGACGACAAGCAGGTGCTGGGATGCTCCAATCCCGACTTCACGCTGGGATGGAACAACACCATCACCTATAAGAACTGGGACTTCAACATCTTCTGCAATGCGGCCTTCGGGGCACAGCGGCTCAACCTGGTCCGCTTTGCCATGAACTCCATGGTGGGTGCCTCCATGTTCGTGACCGACAAGGAGTATTTTGACCAGGTGGGGACCACCATGCCGACACCGGGTGCGGAGAACAAGAACTACGGCAACTCCAGCAAATGGTTGGAGAACGCCGACTATTTCCGTTGCGAGAACATCAGCGTGGCTTACACGTTCCCGCGCAAGATGACGAAGTTTGCCGATATCCGTCTGTCCGTATCCGCCCAGAACCTGTTCACCATCACCGGATACAAAGGGTTTGACCCGGCAGGAGCCTCTTTCAGCGCCAGCGGAGTCGACATCGACAATGGTCTGGACATGGGTGCCTATCCCAATCCGCGTACCATCACCGTGGGGGTCCGTATGAATTTCTAATCTTAAACCTTAAAAATGAACTGATATGAAAACAAAGATATTCTTAGGTAGTTTGATGATGGCGTCGGTGGTGGCCACCGCTTGCAGTGACTTCCTGACCGAGGAGCCGAAGGGCCAGCTGACTCCCGAAACGTATTTCGACTCGCAGGAGGCATTGGACGCCAGTGTGTATGCGGTCTATGAGAAGGTGAACCAGACACAATCGTGGACCAACCCGATGTATCCGCAATGGCAGGGAGATGACATCACCGCCAACCCGGGCTCGAACAAGCAGGCGTGTGCCGAACTGGACGCCTTCAGCTCTACCAACAACAACAAGGGTACGAAGGATGCCTGGAACCTCCATTATGCGCTGATAAAGGCTTGCAACCAGATTGTCAACGGAGCGGGGGATACGCCTGTCAATGCCACCGAGCTGAACATTGCCATGGGGCAGGCACGCTTCTGGCGGGCTTATGCCTATTACTATCTGGTGCGTATCTTCGGGCCGCTGCCTTTGGTGACGACCGACGAGCTTGCCCAAAGTGACATACAGCTCTCTTCGGTAGAGGAGGTGTACAAGCTCATTGTGGATGATCTGACACAGGCCGAGGGGATGTTGCCCACCGGATATGACAAGGCACCGCGCAACCATGACGGAGTGGACGCTTATGTGACCCGACAGGCCGTGCAGTCTACCTTGTCCGCCGTGTATATGTCCATGGCAGGGTATCCGCTGAACAAAGGCACGGAATACTATAAGCTGGCGGCAGCCAAGGCCAAGGAAGTCATCGACAAGGAGGGCGAATACGGCTTCTTCCTGGAAAGCAACTGGAACGAAGTCTACTCCATGGGGCACAACTATAACAAGGCCACTGTGCTGGGCATTGACAACTCGCCGAACAACGGCAGCTGGGACCATGACTCCGAACTGACCTCCTGCTGCCGTTTCGAAGGACTCGGCGACGGTGGCTGGGGCGATGCTTGGGGCGAAATCAAGTTCTGGAAGAATTTCCCCGAAGGTCCGCGCAAGGATGCCATTTATGCGCCGAAGATCACGTTCGAGGATGCCGACGGCAAGATTGACCCGAATAAGATTGTCGACTGGTGGGAACTGGATGCCGAGGGCAACAAGATTGTGGAGGCCTATCACCCGATGTTCTGCATTTTCACCACCAATGCCGATGAAAAGGGCAATGAGCTGGCACAGCCGTACAATTACCTGGAGCGTAACTACCGGGGGATGACCAACGGTCATCGTCACCGTGTCATCCGCTACTCGGAAGTGCTGTTGTGGTATGCCGAGAGTGCCGCCCGCTCTGGTGGCGACCTCACGCTGGCCAAGACGTGCCTGAAGCGGGTACACAACCGCGCGGTGAATGCGGCGGATGCCGACAAGTTCACCTATATGGACGGCACGACGGTAGGCATCGATGCCATGAGTGCCGAGCAGTTGGCACAGGCAGCCTACGAAGAACACGGATGGGAAGTGGCCGGCTGCTGGGTGTCTATGGTGACCCGCCGCTCGGATGAGTTCCGTATGGAGGAGCTGAAGAAGAACTTTGACTACCGTGTGGCCAATGTCCCGCTGGAGATTGTGCCGGGTATCAAAGCTTCCGAAAGTGTTTCGGTCACCAAGTCTACTTGGGCCGGCGACAACAGCATCTATCTGCCGTATCCGGATACGGAAGTGGAGAAGAATCCGAATCTGAAGAGATGATGGAACAGACGAGTTCCGGCGGGTGGAGGCCCGCCGGAACAAAAGATAGAATTAATGTAAGTTAGGAGTCGTTGTTCTGAACCATGAATGCCGTCCTGCACGTTGATGTGTCGGGCGGCATTCGCTTGATGTTTGGCCGGCTCTGCCGGGACAGGAGGATCAGAACAGGAAGTTGATACCGAGGTTCACGCTACCGTTGCTGGACAGCGGGAGTCCTTGTTTGGCCAGCGAACCCAGGGTGCGGTCCATGCCTAAGTAGAAGTTGAAGCCCGTCATGTGAAGGTTCAGTATCCAGCCGAAAGCCACCCCGTAGCTGCCTGCCGCCAGGCTGGCGCCTGCCGAGAAAATCTTGACCGGAGCCACGTTGGCCGACAGGCGGAAGTCCGTCCAGCTATAAGCGCCTTGGATGCGGGTTGTGTTGACCAGCCCGAAGGTCAGTTTGTCATAGTAGGGGAAACGGTATTGTGCCGCCAGGTTCAGGGTGGCCCCCAGCATCTTGGTGCGTCCGCCCTGGTCACCGTTGTCCTGCAACTCATAGAGGGTGGCGATGCCTTCGCCCAGACGGTCCATTTCATTGCCGAATTTGTTGTCGGCATTCTCATCTATATTAAAGATGTATTTGTCCGTCGTGAAGGTCCGTTCGCCGTTGGTGGAAGCCACGATGTTGTTGTTCCAGCTGATGAAGCCGAAGTCCAGCAAGGCGGCGCTGAAGGTCCAGTCTTTGTCGAGCTTGTATTCCGCTCCCAAATCCAAGGCCATGCCGAAACCGTTCAGACCACCGCCGTCTATGTCCATATCGTTCACGTAGGTGTGTTTGGTCTGTGCGTTCTCAGGACCGCGCATTTTCTCTTCCATCTTGTAGTAGAAGCCCTTGATGCTGGTCTGTACCTGGGCGTTGCTGACGGCTGTGAACTGGTCTTCGCCCAACGTGAGCTGTGCCTTCTCGAAATTGGCGTCCACGTTGCCGCCACCCAGCAGGAACTTCACCTTGGCTCCCACACGGAGCTGGTCTGTGAGCTGCCGTGAATGTCCGAAGGCCAGTTCGGCGTATGCGTCGGCATGTGCCTTGAAGTCACTGATGTCATACGACTGGTTGGCAGGACCTTCTTTGGCCAGCCGCAGGAGGGAACCCGGTATGGTGGTTCCTACGGTAGAGCGCAGGTTGACCGACACGGTGTTGTAACCGCCGAATGCCTTGAAGCCCCCCGACAGGATTTCCATCTTGACGTTGGCCCCCAGGCGGTTGGTGCCATTGACGTGCTTCAGAAACTCTTGTGCGTTGACGTTCGGGTTCATGAAGGTCGTGGTCTTGCCGTTCACGTTGTAAAGAATGTGGTCCACGGCCAGATTGCCTTGCATACTGACGTTGACATTACCCAGTGCAGGCATGGAGACGTAGTTCTTCTCGTTGCCGAAGGCTGGGTTCATGTCATGACGAAACGTATAGCCTTCTGTAAAGTAGGCCGAATAGGTGTTTTGGGCAACGGCTCCGGTAACTGGTGCCAGTACAACGACGGCAGCCAGGAATGACTTTATGTTGAATTTCATAAGGACAATTTTTTTCAGTTATTACAATTCCTTGATATAGGTTCCAGACAATTTGATTCTCACGTTCTTCAGCTGGATGGACTGGTCGGGCTGGAGGGGTTCCCCGTTTTCTCTGCCGTTGATGTCGGCCTGCAGGAGGATGCCGTCAATGTGACGGATACTGCCTTCGACGATGATTTCTATCGGTTCATTCATGCCCGGGGTGATGGTCTTGCTCACCTTGCCCACCACTTCTTTTCCGTTGTCGGTGATTTTCTTGCCTTCTTTGTCGATGGGGTAGATGCTGAAGGTGAGGTCCATGGGCACCTTGGAGCTGGCGTTGGCGTTTACTTTGAGCTGGGTGATCTCCATGGCATCCACGTCTTCGTCGTTCCAGCCGTCGAAGGTGTCGGAGTAGTTGATTTTCGCGTCTTTGGTCAGGTCGAGCGGGGCATAGAAGACATAGGTGCCGTTGACGGCCTCGATGTCCTGCCCCAAGGGGAAGTCCTGTACCGGCTGGACGGGGATTTGCGGATTTACCACCTCGATGTCGATGCTTTCCGGAATCCGTTCGCCGCTCAGCACGTTGCTCAGGGTAGTGAAGGCCTCATGGCGGGACTTGTCGAAGTTGATTTCGGCAGTTGTTCCGTCCTTGTCGATGGTACCTTTATAATAGGTGCCGGGATCGGTAGGTGACAGGCAAAGCTGGTTGTCGGGCTTGTCTATCTGGAAGCCGTTGGCATTGTCGAGGGTGAACGACTTCTGCTGTTCGCCTATGTGGGAGGTGAGCTGCAAGTTGGCGGTGGAGATCAGTTGGTACTGGCTGACCGGATTGTTCAGTTGCAGATAGATTTGCGGATTGGCCAGACGGATGTCTGTACCGGTCTGGTTCAGCACGTCGGGGATGTCCGACATGTCTACGGGATCAATCTGGATGCCCTCGATGTCATACTTCACTTGTCCCGAGAAGCGGTTGGCCACGATGGAGGGGATGACCGGCTGGCAGTAATACTGGATGCCGGTGGGAACCTGAGTCGGGTCGTAGGCGGCGGCAAAAGCGTCCGTCAGGTTCTCGCGGTAAGCGGTGATTTTGGCTCCTGCCAGAGCGTGGCAGTTTTGCGAGAGATCGAAAGTGCGTTGGTCGGCATCGAACACCATGCCCGACTTTTCACCGATGCCGGTAAGGGTGACGGTGAGCGACAGGGCGTGGTTCTTGGTGGACCGGTCGGCGACGGTAATGATACCGGTCTCCGGGTTATAGGTGTCGTCCGGATGGTCCAACGTGGCATCCAGTCCTTTCAGGTATTGGATCTTCAGTCCTTCCACCTTGAATTCCTTCACCACGTCCTTCAGTTGGTCATTGTCGTCGAAGAACTTCAGTTCGATGCGGGTGACCGTCTTTTCTGTCCCGATATGGGTGATGGCCACGACGGCTTTGTCCACCTCGTCGGCATGGATGTTGACGTGCGTACTTGTTTCAGTCAGTGGATAGCTGAACACGGGGCCGGAGGCCGGCAGGGTGGAGGGAACTGTCGTGGTGACGAGATCCTGTATGGCGTTGACGGTGGGGGCGTTGGTGCGGATGGCACTGACGTGTACGGGCGAGGAAGTAAAGGTGCCGTCCTCCACAATGGCATATTCACCGTTGATGGTTTTAATGCGGTTGTTGTCTTTCAAGTCCAGCAAGGATTCGAGGGTGATGTCGTCCAGGTTGAGGGGGACAGTCAGTTCGTTCACATTCACACCGATAGTACTGTCTATGTCCGACAAGTCATAGTCCTTGTTCACGCAAGAGAACAGCAGGAACGCCATCGGCAAAGAAAGCAAAGGCAATGTTCTTTTCATAAGCTTCTGTTTTTAACGGTTATTAAATGAGTATCATCACATAGATGTCAGCTGATTTGATAGCATAACATTGGGGCAAATGTATGTAGTTTTTAGGAAACGAAGAAGCAAAATGGAGAAATATTTCGGCAGATTAGAACAATAATGCCCTTTCATTCCCAATGGATTGTTCGGAAGGGACTATGGGCAGTCGGTTTGCTTACGTCTGAAAATATGCTGTAAAACAGATGATAAAATTGGTGTGATTTTACACTTATTCGTAATATTGCAGAAAATGAAAATTCTGAAAAGAATCTGTCACTCGAATGTAGGAACGGGCGGTAAAAGGGAGGTCCTATCGCCTTGCTGGGAAAAGTCTGGAGAGAAAGGAACGGAAAAAATGTCTGGTAAAGATTATTACATAGGCACTGCCAAGATATATGTGGCGGTGGATTGCATCATTTTCGGTTTTGCCGAGGCAGAGCTGCACCTGTTGTTGGTGAAGCGGATGATAGAACCGGCCAAGGGTGAATGGTCACTGATGGGAGGTTTTGTGCAGGAGGAGGAGAGTGCTGATGAGGCGGCCCGGCGGGTACTGAAGGAATTGACCGGGTTGGACAAGGTCTATATGGAGCAGGTCAAGGCCTATACGGCTGTGGAGCGTGATCCGGGAGCGAGGGTGATATCTATCGCCTATTATGCGTTGATGAATATCCGTGACAATGACACCGCACTGATACAGGCGCACCATGCCTGCTGGGTAAAGATGAAGGACGTGCCCCCGTTGATTTTTGACCATGCGGACATGGTGTGTCAGGCGCGCGAATTGTTGAAGCGGAAAGCAGCGACTGAGCCGGTGGGTTTCCAATTGTTGCCCAAGATGTTCACACTGACCCAGTTGCAGCAGCTGTATGAAGCCGTTTACGGCGAAGTACTCGATAAGCGCAATTTCCGAAAGAAGGTGGCCGAAATGGGGTTTGTAGAAAAGACAGGAAGAGTGGATAAGAAAACCTCGAAGCGGGGAGCGGCCTTGTACAGGTTCAATGCCCGTGCTTATCAGAAGGCACCCAAATTCAGCATTATCGCCAACCACATTGCCCACCATTCCTGACGCTGGGGAGCCTTCACGCTCATAGCTTCGTTCCCTCATCCGCCCATTCCAGCATTTGACAAGACGGTCTGCTGGTGCAGCGCATCAAGCAGAAAGTGTCTGATAAAATTCACGAAAAACATGCCTCTCTCACGGCGTACGTCCAGGTGAACTATAGATGTACGTCCAAAGGGTCTATAGACGTACGTTCAAAGGTGCCATGCCCGTACGTCCAGAGGAGCTATGCCCGTACGTACTAAACCCCTCTGGACGTACGTCCTGAGAAGGTAGGAACGAGAGCGTGTGAAAAGTGGGTGGATGACTGCTTTTTCCGAACGGTTGTTGAACGGGAATGAACGATTGGGAGTGTCGGGCCCGCTGTCAGCATCCGATGAACGACAGCTATTCCATCTGTATCTGCAAACCATAGCGGTTGTCAGTAGGAGCTGATGTATGAAAATTTCTATCTTCCGATTTCCTGTCTTACCGTATTGGGACATTCTTAGGGGGAAATCAAAAGAAGGAGAGGGTGTGTCATTCCTGATGGTTTGACACACTCTCTCCTGGCTTATGCCTCAATGGGAATCACTCCGTTTTGAAGCTGAGATGTCCGTCGGTCATTCGGCGTTGTATCCGCTGACGGTCAGTTGCGGAGCGTTGCCTCGGGTATCCACGTCTTTCCAGCGGAGGCTGACGGTCTTCTTTTCACCCGGCAGGAGTGAGAAATAGTTGTCTCCGTAGAACATCGGGAGGATTTGCAGGCCGTCCTTGTTGCCCGTCACATTCAGACGGATGAGCAGGGCAGGCGTCTGTGTGGGGTTTTCTACCACCGCCGTAGCCGTCCAATCGCCGTTGGCCTCCTGATGGCTCTGGAAGTCGACATTCAGTTTCACTTTCGGCAGTTGCTTCAGGGCTTGGTAGTTGTTTTCTTTCAGTGTACGGTGATAGAAATTGTCGGACACCAGTCGGTCACCCTCTTTCAAGGTCAGCTTCAGGAAATGTACTTCGCTGATAGCGGCCGGATATTCCATCCGGATGCATTTGACGGTCGTGTCTTCCTGGCTGTCCACTGTTGTTTCCTTTTCCCAGGCCAGACTTCCGTCCATGTTGAGCAACTGTACTTTGGCGGTCAGTCCTTGATGGGTACCGGCACTGTAGTTGACTACTTCGATTTCCTCGTTGGCGGGATTCCATTGGATGTGGAGCGGCTCAGAGGCCTTCTTGATGCCGAAATAGGCGGCGGTAGGCTCGAAATAGTAGTCGTAGGTCTGCCATACCATTGACGGCCAGCAGGGATGGCTCATCCACATGAGGAGTCCCATACGGTTTTTGCTGCGCGATTCGAACATACTGCGGTGTCCGTCGTAATTCACCCACTGGGCCAGTTCGGCAAACTCGCGTACGTTCTGCGGCTGTCCGTAGCCGGTGGCGATGATTTCATTGAAGGAGGTGGCACCCTGTGCGCCTTGCAAGGTGTAGTCATGCATACCCCATTCGTGGTCTTGTGGCCAAAGTCCTGCGGGCGAGAAGGTACGCTGGAAACTTTCATACGTCAGCACGTTGGGCATACCCCGTTCGCTATGGAACTTGTCGTTGCCGGTTTCCATCGTGAAGTAGGTCTTGGCAGGCAACATGCGGTAGGGACCGTGTCCGCTCACTACGTCATCGGCTGAGCTGGGGATGTAGTGCAGGTCACCGTGCTGTTCTTTGACAATGCGCCGGAGGGCTTTGTCTATCTTTTCGGGCGGGAATCCTTCGTTGCGTCCGCAATACAGACCGATGGAGGCATGGCTGCGGATGCGCTTCACATAGTCTTCCGCATTGTCAATGAACATTTCGGGATAGTAGGGGTCGGGTCCGTCGCACGGGTTGGCCAGCCAGAAGTCCTGCCAGATCATGACACCGTGACGGTCGCAGGCCTCATAAAGCTCTTCATCACCAATCATACCCACCCAGTTACGCATCATGGTGAGGTGCATATCGGCATGATAGGCGACAGCGGTTTCGTATTCCCGTCCGCGGTAGTTCAGGTTCGATTCGCTGAATCCCCAGTTGCCACCACGGCCGATGAAGCGACGTCCGTTGATGTACAGGTTGAGGATGTGGTTGTTTTCATTGAAGGTCATTTGGCGGATACCTGCCTTGAAATCACGCTGGTCCGACACCTTGTCTGCTATCTTGAACGTAAAGTTGGCATCATACAGATGAGGAGCTCCGTAACCTACCGGCCACCACAGCTTGGGTTGCTGGATGTTCAGTTGGGCAAAGTGGGCGGGGTCAAAGGTGACGGTCTTTTCTTCACCGGCTTTCAGCTCGACGGGCTGTTCGAAGCGGATGTCGCCCAGCTGTCCTTGCAGTACGCCTTTCACGTCGGCGGCATCATGGTTCTTGACAATGATACCGGTAGTGACGGCGGCACGGGTCGTGTCGGGCAAAGGAAGCACGCTCTGTACAAAGGGGTCTGCCACCGTCACCTTGCCGGTTGTGGTGAGATGCACATCGTTCCAGATACCGATGTTGCGTCCGCGCATGGTCGGAATCCAGTCCCACCCGATGGTGGCATGGAAGGTCGGGTTGTCAGCTCCGAGAATACCTCCGTTGAAGTCGGTGCTTTGCTTGTTCTTCTCCTTGATGGCACCGATATGGCTGTTCTTGATGATTTCTACGGCAACGACGTTCTTGCCGGCCACTGCAATGTCGGTCACATCGAAGATACCTCGTTTGAAAGCGCCTTCGATACGGCCCAGCCGCTGTCCGTTCATATAGATATTGGCTTTCCAGTTGATGCCGTCGAAGTTCAGGAACAGACGATCCTGCTTGAAGTCGGCGGGAATGTCGAATTCGTCGCGGTACCAGAAATTGCTCCAGAAGAAGGATTCGGAGATGTGCAGCTGGTTGTCGGCGTAGTTGGGGTCGGGCAGTGCGCCAATGTTGCGGTAGCTGCTCAAGACAGTACCCGGTACGGTGGCGGTAATCCAGCCTTCAGGAATAAAGTGGTCCGTAGAGATTTCTTCGCCGGTGGCTGTCACTTCCGAGGCACGTTGCAGCCGCCAGTTGCCCCCCGACAGACGGATTTCGCGATTGTTTTTGCCGGCAGGCTGTGCTGCGGGGCGGGCGGTGAGCCCGCCTTTGCCCATGACTTCGAGCTCGCTCAACATATAGTGGGCATTGTCGCCGGCTTGTGTCATCAGCACACGTACATAGCGGCCTTTGCCATTGACGTTGATTTCATCGGTCAGGTCTGCTCCTCCGGGCAGGTCACCCAGGTCTTTCCATTGCTGGGCGTCATCGGAACTCTGGATTTTCCCTTTTTCGGCTTTGGCAGTCCAGCGCAGTACGACTTTGTCGAAGGTGGACGGGCTGCCGAGGTCTACATAAATCCATTCCTCCCCGTTGCCGGCACTCATCCAGGTGCTGTTGAAATATTGTGAGGGCTTCAGGTCGACTTCTTCGTTGTGGCAGAAGAAATCGAGGTCATGGATGCGCCAATAGGCAGCACCGGGCAGTGTGAGCTGCAGCTTATAGGATGTATAGTCGTCGGTCTGGCCGAGGGCAATGGTCTCTTCCAGCTGGCGTGAAGGCAGGTTTCCCTCTTCGTTCTGTTTGTTGGGGTCTGAATTGACCATATAGGGAACTGCCTTGCCGGGCAAGCCCTTGCCGCTTTGTTTGCCCAGTTCGGTCCACTGCTGGCCGTCTTTCGAACCCAGCAGGGCAATCGTGTATCCTTGGGTGGCCTTGGCACCATCGTAGGCTACCGTTCCTTTGAGCACTACCTTGTCGGCTTTCTTGGTGTAGTTGTGCAGGTTCAGCTGCAAGTAGGTGTCATCTCCTTCTACAAGGTTGTTCGAGAAAGGACCGAAGTCTATCATCCATTCCCGTTCGCGGCGGGGCTTTTCGCCATCGGGAGTGGAAAGGGTGAGGTACCGGGGAGTCTGATCCGACACAATACCGTCGGTCACCAATTGTGCCACGAGGTTATAGTCGTGTGAAGAAGACTGGTAGGCCGTGCGTAACAGGGCAATGTTCCGATAGGTGTTGTGGTCTGGTTGCAGTTCTGGCGAGAAATCTTCTGCCGGATTTCCAGGATAGTGTCCGATACCGCGGGTGTAATACGAGGAACGTTCGTACGATTCGTCCGAAGCACCGCTTCCTGTACAGCCACTCAACAATGCCGTTGTCAGTGCTGTGGCTCCGCAGACGGCAAACAGTTTTTGCTTGTAGGTCATTTTCATGGATAGATTAAAATGTTTAGGTAATTCAACTACTGCAAAAGTAGGTAAAATAATCGTAGTATTCTATCCCTTTTGTGTCAAAGTAGTGCCCTAAACGTGGCCAACAAGCAGATTTAGCCGTAAAAATCAGGATTCGGGCTTGTTCTCGGAGATGAACAGCAGCTTGTCGCCCGCCTTGAGTTCCACCTGTCCGTTGGGGATGATGAATTCTTTGCCACGTTTGACCAGCATGACCAGCGTACCCTTGGCGATGTTCATATCGGCCAACCGGTTGCCACCGGCCAGCATTTCTTCGGTCAGTGTCAGGTCTTCCAGCTTGGAATCGATTTCATCGGGTAGCTCCACACCAAATTCGTTCCCTTCTTTTTCCTGCGGCAGGTCCAGATGGAGCCAGCGTGCCATTTTAGAGATGCTCATGCCCTGTACGACGAGTGACATCAGGGTGATAAAGAAGACGATGTTGAAAATCTGGTTGTACCCCGGCACTTCGGCCACTACCGGATAGGTGGCAAAAATGATGGGAACCGCTCCGCGCAGGCCGACCCATGAGACAAACAGACGGGCTTTGCCACTCATCTCGCGGAAGGGCAGCAGGCAAAGGAAAACACTGACGGGACGTGCCACGATGATCATGAACACCCCGATGAGCAATGCGACTCCTGCCACCTCGAACATTTCATGAGGGTTGACCAATAGCCCCAGTGCCAGAAACATGATGATCTGAAACATCCATGTCAGTCCGTTCATAAAGGTGTTGATTTCTTTGCGGAACACCAACTTGGCATTGCCCACTACCGCCCCGGCGATGTAGACGGCCAGATAGCCGTTGCCCTTCATCAGGTCGGTCAGGGTGAAGGTGATGAAGACCAGGCTGAGCAGCAGGATGGGATACAGCGAGCTGTTGAGCAGGTTGATACGATTGATCAGCCATACACTGAAACGCCCGAAAGCATAGCCGATGGCACCTCCTACACAGAACTGTATCAGCAGGTCGCGAATCAGGTCTTCGACATTCAGTTCGCTACCGCTGCTGATCACCTGAATCAGGACAATGGTCAACATATAGGCCATGGGGTCGTTACTTCCGCTTTCCAGTTCCAGCATGGGCCGGAGGTTGTGCTTCAGATTCATTTTCTGCGAACGGAGCAGGTTGAAGACAGAGGCCGAGTCGGTAGACGACATGGTGGCGGCCAGCAGCATGGAAGTCATCAATGCCATGGAAATGTTGGCACTGGTACGGTCGGAGATGAAGAAGATGAACAGTCCGGTGAGGAAGGTCGTGAGCAAGACCCCTACCGTGGACAGCAGTACACCTTGGGTCATGACAGGTTTCACATCCTGCAGCTTGGTGTCCATACCACCGGCAAAGAGGATGATGCTGAGGGCAATCATGCCAATGAACTGGGCATCGTGTGCACTGTCAAACTGTATGCCCAACCCGTCGCTGCCGAAGAGCATGCCGACGAGCAGGAATAACAGCAAGGTGGGAATGCCGAAACGGTAGCCGGTCTTGCTGATGAGAATGCTGCAAAATATAAGAATAGAACCTACCAATAAGATGTTTTCTGCGGTAATCATAGGCTTTCTTTGTTGGGTGAAAAGTCGGTTGTTGTCGGTTACAAATTTACAGATTTATTTTGAGTGACAAAGCAGAACGGTGGTGGATAAGTGTCTTTCCCGGAGAAAGGGCTTATCGTGACCGTTCGTGTCGGTTGGTAATGGAACAAACAGCACAGAGGTTTTGTTCACACGTCTGTCGCAAAGTGCCCGGCGTGTTCCAGCAGACTTTCGAAAGAGGTGAACGACCGGAAGCCGTTCACGGTATGCAATTCCAGCCGGCAGGGCGACCATACTTCCAGTAGAGGCAGGTGGTCCGAACCTTCCTTGTCGTAGGGCAGGCACAAGAAGTGGTGGCGGTTGAGGGCATTCTGTGTCCAATGGAGCAGTGTCTCGTCGGCGGCACGCAGACGGATGGAACGCCTGCCCTTCACGGCGGGTGAGTACACGCCGTGCATACGGTCGAACAGAATGTCCGGATGCGGGAACAGCTGATCCAACGCACCGCTGAGGATGAGGTCTTCTGTCACCCCACATTGCATCCCCTTTTCTTTCCGCAGCAGCCACAGGCGGTCGGCCAGCACCAGTGCCAGGTCGATGTCATGGGTAGAAAGCAGGATGGCACGGTGCTCTTCGGCTGCCAACCGGTGCAGCAGGTGCATGATTTCAATGCGGCTGACCACATCCAGAAAGGCAGTGGGCTCATCGAGCAGGATGAGCGGACATTCTTGCACGAGTGCTTTAGCGATCATGGCTTTCTGACGTTCGCCGTCTGAGAGCTCGGCGGTATAACACCAGGCTTTGTCGGCAATGCCCACCGCTGCCAGCGCTTGTTCCACCTTTTGATGGTCGGCGGCCCTTAACCGTCCGAAGAAACCGGTATGGGGTTGTCTGCCCAGTGCCACCAGGTCATAGACGCTGAGTCCCCCCGTCTGGGTCTTGTCGGTCAGCACGACGCCGATGTGGCGCGAGCGTTCTCGTTCCGAATAGGCGGAGATGGGTTTCCCGAGCAGTTCCAATTGTCCGGACAAGGGGGACTGGGCCGCTGCGAGGGTACGTAGCAGGGTAGACTTGCCGGAACCGTTGGCACCTAACAGGCAGGTCAGTTCGCCTGGCAGTAACCGGAAGCAGAGCTCTTCGTGGACGATGTGGCGATGGCGGCCGGTGGTGTAGCCGATGGACAGCTGCTTGCCTTCAATGATGGCTGTAGGGGTATTCATGGTTCAGTTGAAATAGTGTAGTTTGCGTTGGCGGATAATGACATAGAGAATGACGGGAGCTCCCAACAGCGGTGTGACGGCATTCAACGGAATGACCCCCCATTCGCCTGGCAACAGACAGATAAGATTGCACATCAGTGCGGTGGCACTGCCGGCCAGTAACGTGACGGGCAGCAGGGTGTTGTGGTTGGAGGTGCCTGTCAGCAGACGGGCAATGTGAGGGACCGCCAAGCCGATGAAGGCGATAGGACCGCAAAAGGCCGTGGTGACAGCCGTCAGCCATCCGGTCGTCAAGAGCAGCAGGTGGCGGGTACGTTGGAGGTTGATGCCCAGGTTCTCGGCGTAGCGTGGCCCCAGTAGCAATGCGTTCAGCGGTTTGATCAGGAGAACGGCCGCCGCCAGTCCGATGACAATGACCGCAGTGAACAGGGGTAATTGTCTGAGGGAAATGCCACTGAAGTTGCCCAATCCCCAAATGACGAAGGAGTGGACTCCTTCGGCGGTAGCGAAGAAGTTCAGCAGAGAGATGGCCGAGGAGGTGACATATCCTATCATGATGCCGATAATGAGCAGCATGACACTGTTGCGGATGAGGGTGGACAGGAACAGGATAAGCCCCATGACCATGACCGACCCGATGAATGCGCCGGCTATGACCGACAGAAAGCCCGACCAGGCAAGGGCACCGCCGGCCATGCTTCCGCCGCCGGCAAGCAGCACCAGTGCCACCCCCAGACTGGCTCCCGAACTGATGCCGAGAATGGAGGCGTCTGCCAGCGGATTGCTGAAGACTGTCTGGAGCAGTAATCCGCAGACTGACAGGGAGGCACCGCACAACAAGGCTGTCACGGCCTGTGGTACCCTCGACTCCCAGACAATAAATCCCCAACCGGCTTTGGCGGGCGCTTCACCACAGAGGATACGGATAACCTCGGTGGCCGGAATGTCTACCGCACCTGCCAGCAGGTTGGCGGCGAACAGCAGACAGACCCATAGGCTGAGGGTGATGTAATAGAAAGAGGCGGTAGGTTTCATTCGGCTAAAGGATGAAAATACTTCAAATGGTGTTCCGGCAATACGGACGGATGGAAAATGTGCAGCAAATCTTTCAGAAGCACTTCGGGGTGAAAGGGCGATTCTTCGTAGAAAGGCACTTTCCCTGTATTGCAACCATAGATGTGGCGTTGGCGGAAAGCGTCAAATTGGGCGTAGGGGGCATAATCGGACTGCAAGTCGGCATACGTCTTGTCCTGCATCTGATGGTATTTTATCAGCCAGAAGTCGGCGTGTTGTGCTTTGTCGAAGACGGTTTCGAACGACAAGGGGATGGAGCCGCTCTGTGTGCGGTCGGCAAATACATAGTCGGCACCAGCGTCCCGATAAAGTTGCCCCATGGTACTGTTGCCGCCGGGGACATACCAGGCCGATCCGTTTTTCAGTTCGCACAAGAGGGTAGGCTTTTCGGTCGTCTGGGCGGCCAATGCCTTCAGGGTCAAGTATTCTTTTTCGACGACTGCAAACAAGGAGTCGGCTGTCCCGCCTTTGCCAAAGAGCCTGCCGAAGAACTTCATCCACTCGGCACGTCCCAATGGAGACGTCTCCATATAGTCGGCGCATTCTATCAGCGGAATGCCTGTTTTCTCAATGCGGCCATAGCCTCCGCTGTTTTCGAACGGTGAGAGCAGGATGGCGTCGGGATGAAGGTCGATAATCCGTTCGATGTTCGGACTCATGCTGCTGCCACAGTTGGCGATGCGGCCTTCCTGACAACCCTCGATAACGGCTGGCAGCTGTATGTATTCCAAGTCGCATACGCCCCGTAGGGCCGAAAAGGCTTCCAGTTGTTGCAACAGACTGCAGTGTACCGATGAGTACACCAAGGCCTCCGTCAGTGGCACCCGGACAACGGTCCCTCCCGACAGACCTTCTGGAACCGTGTCGTTACGGTTCACCAACCAATAGGTATGGAGGGTTTGGCCGTTTTTCCAAGGATTGTCTATCACTACCTGTGTAGCATATTCGTGCTCGACCAGATGGAGGTGTTCGGCATAGCCTAACCGGAGGGTGTCCCCGGATTCCGTGGCGGTGGCAGAGGTTTCCTTGACGTTGCCGCAGGCGGTCAGCAACCCGATACCTCCGCAAAGACAGATAAGCAGGATGGGGTTGACCTTATACCGGTAGGAGGCGATGAAGGTGCCCAAAAACAACACACAGCTGATGAGGACCTGCCGGGTCTCGGTTCCGAAATTCTCCCGGTTCATCAAGACCAGCGCGGCGGCTCCCAGCAAGCCGACGACACCGGGACGCAGGCCGCTGAATACGGCGGCGATGGTAGGATGTTTCTGGTATTTCAGGAAAAACCGGCTGATGAGTATCATGAGGATGAACGAGGGGAAAATGACCGCCAATGTTGTGACGAACGAGCCGATGATGCCGATGGTCGGTGTGAAACCTGCGTTCACGACGGCCGTATAGCCGATGTAGGTGGCGGCATTGATGCCGATGGGTCCAGGTGTCATCTGGCTCATGGCCACAATATCCGTAAACTCATAGGAGCTGAGCCAGTGGTAACGATTGACGACCTCGCCCTGAATCATGGACAACATGGCATAGCCCCCTCCAAAACCGAACAGGCCGATTTTGAAGAAAGTGTAGAAGAGTTGCAAGAAGACGATCATACCGTTTCCTCCTTTCGTCTGGCGGATAGTTTGCGGCGTTGCCTGCCATACAGGTAGCCGCCTACGCCACATAATATAATAATGTATATAGGGGAGACGCCGGCCAGCCATATCAGTAGGGTGGCCGCCACCGGGATCCAGAGGGTGTAGCGGTTGATGCGTGCCGATTTGGCCATGCGGAATCCGGGGGCGGCAATCAATGCCACCACGGCCGGGCGGATGCCTTTGAAGATATGTTCTACGGTCTCCAGATGTTTGAACTGCTGGAAGAACAGAGCTATGGCCAGCATGATGACAAAAGAGGGCAGAATGGTGCCCAGTGCCATCCAGAAGGCTCCCCAGAACTTACGGAGCTTGTAGCCGATGAAGATGGCGATATTGACGGCAAAAATGCCGGGCACCGTTTGGGCCAGTGCCAGCAGGTCGATGAATTCTTCTTTCGGAACCCACTTCCGCTTGTCGACGATTTCTGCCTCTATCAAGGGTACCATGGCATAGCCTCCGCCAATGGTAAACATGCCTATCCGGGAGAAAATGAGAAAAGATTGTAAATAGAAATTCATAGTTTCGTTGATTTTATTCAAGGGGAGTACTTCACACTTCCTTTTGTTGTTTATACTTGCTGGGAGTCATGCCAAAGAATTTCTTGAATGTGTCTGTGAAATACTTGGGGTCGGCAAATCCTGTCATGTCTGCCACCTCGCTGACAGAATACTGCTGGCTGCGCAGCAGGAGGGCAGCTTCACGCATACGGATGTTGCGTATGAAGTCGTTGGGCGCAATGCCTGCCAGTGACTTCATTTTATTGTAGAAACTGGTACGGCTCATGTTCATGTGGGCACACAGGCTGTCGACTGTCAGTTCGTTGTCCAGGTTTTGCTTGATGTAGTCAGTGATGTCTTGCAGGAATTTCTGGTCCAAAGCCGACGGAAGGTCAAGCTGTTCGGTGACCGATTCGGGCAGTGCCATCATCTGCTGTAATTTCTTGCGTAACATCCTTCTGTTCTCCAGCAGGTTGAAGATATTCGCTTTCAGTACAAGCAGGTCAAAAGGCTTCACGATGTAAAGGTCCGCCCGGGTGTCCAGTCCTTTTAGGATGTCATCCCGGTCGGCCAGTGCCGTCAGCAGGATGAAGGCGATATGACTGGTTTCTATGTTGCCTTTGACGGCTGCGCACAATTCCATACCGTCCATAATCGGCATCATCACGTCCGAGACGATGAGGTCCGGATGCCGTTGCCGGATGTGTTCCAGCGCCTCCTGTCCGTTGCCGGCAGTATCCACGAAATAACTGTCCGACAGGCTTTGTGCCAGGAAAGCGCACAGGCTCTGGTTGTCCTCCACGATGAGCAGATGTGGGGCATCGGTTTGCTTGGGCTGTTGCAGTTGGGGGATGATGTTGTGAGGCACTTCCACGGTGTCTATTGTGACAGATGGGGACAATGCTTCTGCATTTTCATCCTTATAGGAATAGAGCTTGCTGTGTATGGGGAAGTTGAGGTAGAAGTCCGTACCCACGTTCTCGGTACTGCTGAAGTTGATTTTGCCACCGTGGTTTTTAATCAGGCGGTAGGTCAGCAGCATACCCACTCCTGCTCCGGTAATGAGCTGGTTGGTGGCGTTTCTGCCACGGAACAGGGACTTGAACAGTTTCTTCTGCTCCTGCTTAGGGATACCGATACCCGTATCACTGACCGACAGGTGCCAATGGCTTTTCGTGCAGCTGGCTGTCAGTCGCACTTGTCCCCCCTGGGGAGTATATTTCAGGGCGTTGCTGATCAGGTTGCGTAGGATGGAATCCATTTTGGTATGGTCTATCCACACGTCCAACCGTTCGAAAGAGCAATGAAACTGTAGGTCAATCCCTTTTTGAGTGGCGTAATTCTTGAATTGGACCAGATATTGTGAGAGGTATTCTTTCAGTTCTGTCTTGGTGACCAATACTTTTGAACTGTACATTTCCTCTTTTTGGAAATTCATCAGATTGTTGGTCAATGTAGAAAGGTTATCGGTATTCTGCAAAGCCAGGTTGATGTTGACGATTCCCTGCTCACTCAGCTGTTCGTTGTTGAGAATCTCGCCCAATGGTGCCTTGATGAGCGTCAGCGGTGTCCGGATATCGTGGGCCGTGTGGATGAAGAAATTGATCTTCTCCTGGGAAGTTTTCCGGTCACGCCGTATGATCTGGTAGCGGAACCACGCATACAGGATAACCGTCAGCAGCAGGGAGTACAACAGATAGGCCCATACCGACCGCCAGAACGGACGATTGACGTGAATCCGCAGGGTGCGTTCTTCCAGCACCGTGTTGCTGTTGGTCTGGATAGAGCGGATGCGCAGGGTATAATCACCCGGCGACAGGTTGGTGTAGCGTATCAGGTTGTAGTCGGAAGGAGGGGTCCATTCATCGTAGAAGCCTTCCAGCTTCCAGCTGTAATGGATGCTTGACGCATGGTCGTAGTTGATGGAAGACACATTGATGGAAAACGTGTTCTCCTTGTATTTCAGTACAATCTGTTCGGTGTCATCCAGCGGCAGGGTCAGTGGGGAATTCTTTTCCTGGGGATGCACAGCCCTGTACATGATGTGCAGGTCGGTCAGCACCATGTGTGAGTTAAAGTCCTCTATCAATGAGGTGCTGTCGTTGAGCAAGATGGCCCCTTCGTTGGTGCCGAATATCAGCTTCCCGTCTTTGGTGCGGATGCCGGCATCCTGGTTGAAACTGGCGGCCAGCAGTCCCTGTTCCTTGGTCCAGATGATGAATTTCCGTTTGGTGTGGTCGTAGAGCGTCAGTCCGTTTTCTGTTCCGAGAAATAGGTCATCGTATTTGTTGGGGACAATGGTGTAGATGTTGTTGTTCTCCAATCCACAGTTCTCCTTGTGGAAATGTTCGGTTCTGCCGGTGCGGGTGTCAATGATAAACAGACCGTTGCCATACGTCCCGATATAGGTGGTCCTGCCATCCGCGCTTTGGTAGATGGTGGTCACGCATCCTATCTGGAATCCGCAGTTGTAACGTTTCAGTTTCTGGGTGTTTCGGTCGAATAGGAAAAGGCCGTCGATGGTGCCTACCCATAGGGCCGTTTCATCTTTCTCCTTGAGATAGACGATGGGGTAAGAAGTGGCATATTGCGTGGTCTGGCGGGTAGCGGAATTGAACGAGGTCAGATAGCGTGCGCCCCCTGCCCAGATGGTGCTGTCCTTGCCGACAATGATGCTGCGGATATATTGGTCGGGCAGATCTTGCGGATGGGCAATCAGGTTGATGCTGCGCTCTACCCGTCCGTTATGCTTGTCAATCAAATAAGTGCCGGCCATGTAGCCACCTGCCACGATGATGCCCGGCTTCACCTCGCAGATGGAGGTGAAGATGCGGTTACGGTTCGGGCTTTGGTCGGAGCTCTCATCGAAATAATTCTTCCAGCGGTGAGTGGAAGGGGTGTAGCAGCTGATGCCGTCGCTGGTGGCAAACCAGATATCTCCTTCCGTATCCTGTGTGATGGCATTGACACGGTTGTCTACCAATGAAGAATCACCGTGGGAGTGTTTGATCCATTGGTAAGCGGGGTATTTTTCGGAGTAGACGGTGATGCCTGTCGGATAGATGACACTCCATATCCGGAAGTCATTGTCGATGAGCAGGTCTTTCACGATACTACCGTTCATCTGGTTGGGTTGGGCGGCATTTTCTTGTAGGAAACGGTTCAGCCGGCCGTTACGGAGATCCAGCCGGTACACGCCGTCGCCGTCGGTGGCGATCAGCACTTCATCGTCATGTCCCGGATAAGGCTTGATGGTGTTGATGCAGATGTCTTTCAGTTGGGTCTCCAAGGATCGGAACGTGTCTGTCTCCGGGTCCATCAGCATGAGGCCGTTCCGCAAGGTGTTGATCAGCAACTGCCGGCTGTGTGCGTGGTAATAGATATAGTTGATTTGGAAAATGTCCGGATGGATGATTTTCCGTATGTCCACCAGCTGCCCGTCTTTGTAGACTGTCTGGCGGATGGCATAATTGTCGGCAAAGAAATAGTTGTCTTCTCCGTCGCAGGTGATGGCAAGAATCGGTTCGCTGATTTGTTCCGACACGAGGGTGCTTTGTCCTGTCTTGGTGTTGTAGACCACCAGCAACTGGCCGCAAGCGAACCAGATGCCTCCGTGTACATCGAAATAGACCGCCGAGATGGGGGTGCTCTGGACTTGCGGATAAACGGTACGCAATTGGAAGACGGGTTCGAAGATGTCTTTCTGGTCATCAAAACGGAAAATGCGGCCGTCCTTTCCATATTCCCACAACTCATCCTGGTCGTCCATGCGCAGGTGGTGCATGTCTGGATAGAAATAAAGGTCTTTCCCGTTCTCCTGCAATTTGTAATGGGTAAACTGGCTGCCATCGTAACGGTCAATGCCTTTGTGGTTCAAGATCCACATATATCCGTAGGAGTCCTGTTCGATGGCGAGAACACGACGGCTGCCCAGTCCGTTGTCGGTATTGATGTATTTGAAAATCTGTGCCGGGACAGGCGTGACCGCCATCAGCAGTCCATACAGGAAAAATAATAGGTAGTTACGCATAATCCTCTCCATATTGCTTTTTGCAAAGGTCGGTATTTTTTCTGTAATGGCAAAATGGGGAAGGTGTTTTGGCACCCGATGCGGAAGGGGACAGCTATGAAAAAGAGGATGTGCCCTATGCGGAGAAAAGCAGGGGCACATCCTCTTGAGAGCCTGGAAAGGTCATGTTCAGCGAAGGCGGGCAAGGGTTTCCTTGATGCGCCGCATGGCCTCGACGATGTTTTCATCAGAAGTGGCATAACTCATGCGGATGCACTCGGGTGCTCCGAAAGAAGTGCCGCCTACACAGGCCACGTGGCCCACTTCGAGCAGGTACATGGCCAGGTCGTCCGCATTGTTGATGACGCGGTCGCCGTCTTTCTTGCCAAAGAAGGCATCACATTTGGGGAAGAGGTAGAAAGCACCCTGCGGGAAGTTCACTTCCAGTCCCGGAACTTCCTTGGCCAGTTTCACGATGAGGTCGCGGCGGCGTTCGAAGGCCTGACGCATGGTCTCTACCGGTTCCTGGGTTCCGGTATAGGCGGCTTCGGCGGCTTTCTGAGAGACCGAGCAGGGACCTGACGTATATTGTCCTTGCAGTTTGTTCACTCCTTTGATGATCCATTCGGGGGCGGCGACGAAACCGATGCGCCAGCCGGTCATGGCATAGGCTTTTGACACACCGTTGACAATGGCAACGCGGTCACGGATAGCTTCGAACTGGGCGATGCTTTCGTGATGGCCCACATAGTTGATGTGCTCATAAATTTCATCGGCAATGACGATGACCTGTTCGTGACGGGCCAGTACGGCTGCCAGTCCGGCCAGTTCTTCCTTGCTGTACACCGAACCGGTGGGGTTCGACGGCGAGCACAAAATGAGCAGGCGGGTTTTGGGGGTGATGGCCGCTTCCAGCTGTTCGGGGGTGATCTTGAAGTCCTGTTCGATG
Source organism: uncultured Bacteroides sp. (assembly GCA_945833835.1). Classification (GTDB taxonomy): domain Bacteria; phylum Bacteroidota; class Bacteroidia; order Bacteroidales; family Bacteroidaceae; genus Phocaeicola. Next base: position 39,949 of record CAMAFR010000003.1, on the reverse strand, counting down.
CCTCCCTTTACGATGACGGGGACCCCTTCGGCCAGTTTGACCATTTCAGGGTAGCTCACCCAGTACGGAGCCGGGACGATGACCTCGTCCCCTTTGTTCACCAATGACAGGATGGTGTTGCACACCGATTGTTTGGCACCGTTGGCGCAACTGATTTGGGCGGCGCTGTACTCCAAGCCGTTCTCGTTCTTCAGTTTGGCGGCGATGGCGTTGCGCAGGGCAGGATAGCCGGCAACGGGCGAATAACGTGAAAAATTCTCGTCGATAGCGCGTTTGGCAGCTTCCTTGATGTGGTCAGGAGTGTTGAAATCGGGCTCACCTACACTCAGATTGATGACATCGACGCCTTGCGCCTTGAGTTCACTGCTCTTTTGTGACATAGCCAGTGTGGCCGATGGCGACAGGCTGTTCAAACGGTCTGAAAGTTGATTCATTTGTATTTGGTTTTTAAGTTTTGATGGTTACTCATTTTCTGTCTCCCATAAAACGGAGCAGGTACAGGAAGAGGTTGATGAAATCCAAATAAAGGGTCATGGCTCCCAGCAAAGCGATTTTCTGGGTGCTTTCATTGACTTCGACATCGTTACCGGTCAACAGTTGTTTGATTTTCTGGGCATCATAGGCGGTCAGTCCTACAAAGATCAACACGCCCACGCCCGAGATGATCAGGTCCATCATGGAATTGTGCAAAAACAGGTTGACCAGCGAGGCGATGATGAGTCCGATGACCCCCATGATGCACAGGCTGCCGATGCGGGTCAGGTCTTTCTTGGTGGTGTATCCGATCAGTGCCATGCAGCCGAACGTGCCAGCCGTGATGAAGAAGGTGGTGGCGATGGAACTGAAGGTGTAGATGAGGAACACCAACGAGAGGGTGACTCCGTTGAGGATGGAATACAGGATGAACAATAGGGTGGCGGTGCTGAAGGCGAGATGGCGGATACGTGCCGTCAGATAGACCACCACACCAATTTCCGCCAGCATCAGTCCCCAGAAAAGCAGGCTGTTCTGCATCATCAGGTTGATGAGGGTCATAGACTTGGCCACATACATGGAAGTAAGGCCGGTGATGACCAGTGCTAAGGTCATCCATAAATAGACACTGCGCATCAGGCTGGCTTGTGCCATCTGTTGCCCGATAGACTTTGTAAGTGTATTCATAAATATTGGTTTTAAATAAATAATATGTAAAGCGCGTGCCGCATCAGAAATGCAGGTTATGCCCCATGCGCACTTTCTTGGTCATAAGATAACGTTCGTTGTACGGGTTGGGAGTCACTTCAATCGGAAGGTTTTCCACGATTTCCAGTCCGTAGGCCTCCAGTCCGACCCGTTTCACGGGATTGTTGGTGAGCAGGCGCATTTTGCGTACTCCTATCGTACGCAGGATTTGGGCGCCTACCCCATAGTCACGTTCATCGGCCTGGTGTCCTAAATGCAGATTGGCATCCACGGTGTCCAGTCCCCCTTCTTGAAGTTTGTAGGCTTTCATCTTTTCCATCAGCCCGATGCCGCGTCCTTCCTGATTCAGGTAAATGATGGCACCGCAACCTTCTTTTTCAATCATTTCCATGGCCTTGTGCAGCTGCTCGCCACAATCGCAGCGCATGGAGCCGAAGATGTCGCCGGTGGCGCAGGACGAGTGGACACGCACCAGTACGGGCTCGTCTGTGTTGACATCGCCCTTGATGAGGGCCACATGTTCCAATCCGTTGCTTTTTTGGCGGAACGGGATGAGGCGGAAGTGTCCGTATTGGGTAGGCATATCTACTTCTGCCCCTTCTTCCACCAGCGATTCTTTCCGCAGGCGGTAGGCAATGAGGTCGGCTATCGAAATCAGCTTGAAGCCGTACTGGTCGGCCAGCTGGCGCAGTTCGGGCAGACGTGCCATGGTGCCGTCTTCGTTCATGACTTCCATCAGGGCAGCTGCCGGATAGAGTCCGGCCAGTTTGGCAAGGTCGATGCTGGCTTCCGTATGTCCGGCGCGGCGCAATACGCCTTTGTCTTGTGCATACAGCGGGTTGATGTGTCCGGGTCGTCCAAAGGTCTCGGGCGTGGAGGCCGGGTCGGCCAGTGCGCGGATGGTGGCGGCGCGGTCAGCGGCGGATACACCGGTAGTGCAGCCTTCCAGTTTGTCGACAGTGACAGTAAACGGAGTGCCCAGCATGGATGTATTGTTGACTACCTGATGTGGCAGGTCGAGCTCTTGACAGCGGGACATCGTGATGGGGGCACAGAGCACACCCCGGGCATGTTTCAACATGAAGTTGACTTTTTCCGGTGTGATGAGTTCGGCGGCGATAATCAAGTCACCTTCATTCTCACGGTCTTCATCGTCGACCACGACTACGAATTCTCCTTGGCGGAATGATGCGATGGCTTCTTCTACGGTGTCTAATTTGATCTTGTCCATAGTGCTATTGTATATTTAGTTGGTTGTTAATTCGTTCTATGATTTTCTCACTGTTTTCCATGATGACGGTCAGGTCCTTGTCTAACTGGAGCCGGTATCGCCATATATGCAGGTAGACGGCCAGGCCTACAGGTAGCGCCAACCCCACGGCCGCATTCAGCCACCGATTGTCGAACGGACTCTTGTGTGACTTGACGAACAAGACCGGCAGGTTGTTCAGATAGTTCAGCAGGGCGGCGTCCTTGCTGTTCGAGAGGTCTTCGATGACCTGCTCCAGGCGGTTGCTGATGTCGGCCACCGCCTCGTCGGCCTGGTTGTTGGTGAACAGCCTGAAATAGTTGGGTAGCTGCTTCAGACGCTGTTGGCGCTGATAGTCGGCACACTGGAGGATGATGGCCTGCAGTGCGGCTGCATCGTCGGCATATTGTGGGGTCTCTATAATGACCTCTTTGCGGTAGAGATGGCGTGCCATGCGGAGGCCGAACACTTTGCGGAAGAAGGCCGTGTAGAGATCGATGTTGAAGACGACGGAGTCCTTGTTCGACTTGTAGGTGAGGAAACCTCCCAGTGGCGCCAGTACCAGGGTACTCATCCAGGTGCCCAGCACAATGTTCATCTCGTCACTTTTGGCCACACGCGTGGCTCCCGAGTCGATGATGTAATACAGGATGAAGATGATGACCGACAGCACTACCGGCATCCCCAGCCCTCCTTTGCGGATGATGGCACCCAGCGGGGCACCGATGAAGAAGAAGATGACGCATGCCAGGGAGAGGGTGATTTTCTTGTGCCAGTCCGAACGATGGGTACGGATATCTTTGTCCGCTTCGGTTGTGGTGAAGCTCTTGAAGTTCCAGTCGGTGGCCAGTGAGGAGACCTTGGAGGTGGCTGCCGACAGGGTTTTCAGCTTTTCAGAAGAGGCCAGCGTGTTGTAGACGCTGTCGATGTTGATGCTGGCCGCCGGCGTTTCATACAGTTGGGTGGAGTCGGCTTCCGTCAGCTGTGTGGGGCGGAACGTTGTCTGCATGATTTCCTTGTGCAGGGCCTGCCCGGTGCTGTCCGCCCGGTGGCGCAGCGAGTCGATGGCGGCGCTGATTTCGTTCATGTTCTTGATGTCCGACCGTCCGTTCAGGAAACTGCCGTCGACCATGTTGAAGTTGGTGTTGAACTCGATCAGGGCATGCTTTTCCCGGAACGATTCGCGCCGATAAGGTATGTTGCGCGAAAGCACCGACTGTGACCGCAGGTTTTCAAACTGTTCGCCGTTGAACAAGTGCAGGTACAGGTGCTGTTTGTCGGCGGTCAGGTCCAGTTTTCCCTCTTCGGCCCAGATGATGTGGGCATTGTCAAACCCGTCCGAGAAATTGTAGATAAGCACATCCTTCAGCAGGCCTGTCTCGCGGTCTTTGTGGCGTACGTAGATGTTGTATCCCTCTATGTCGCTATAGAAAACCCCTTCGGGAATGTCCACTTCCGGCGACTTCTGCTTCATGGAGACCAGCAGGGTCCACAATTCTTTTTGTGCCTTGGGGCCGATGACATTCTGGAAGAAGAACGACATGCCTCCGAGCAAGATGCAGAACAGGACGACCGGTGTCATGATGCGCAACAACGGGATGCCTGCCGCCTTCATGGACAGCAGTTCGTAGCGTTCGCCGAAATTGCCGAAGGTCATCAGTGCGGCCAGCAGGACGGCTAACGGCAGTGACAACGGTATCAATGTCAGTCCCGAAAGAAAGAAAAATTGGGCAAGCACGTTCATTTCCAGCCCTTTCCCCACCAATTCGTCTACATATCTCCACAGAAATTGCATCATGAAGATAAACAGGCAGATGAAGAAGGTTCCGGCAAACAGCAGCAGGAAACTTTTCAGGATGAATATATCAAGTTTTTTTATGCGTAACATGCTATGTTCCTATCATTAACGGATTGCAAAAGTAGCATAAAAAAAGATGATACAAGGTATGTTTTGCATATTTTTAAAAGTTATACGCCGCAAATTCTTTTCAGTTGTTCTATTTGCGAATCCCACAGGTTGCGTACATCTTCTTCCTCCCCGTTTTCGGCGAAGTCGGTCACTTCCAGCGAATGGTCGTTGGTCAGTTCGTTGTAGTTGATTCTCAGTTCGAAATAGGAGCGGTCTGTCTCGTCCTTCCAATGGAACCTTACGAACGAATCTGTACGCGAATTGATAAGGTCGGCGGTACGGGTTTCCGTTTTGCCCCATCTGAAGCAGAATGTTTTTCCTGTCTTGTTCACTCGGTCGGCAAACCATCGTTGCAATCCTGAAGGGGTACTGATGGCTCCCCAAAGTATGCTTCCTGAAGCGGGGTGGAGCGGATACTCTATATGCACTTTCTTTTTCATAGTGTTCAAACGTGTACTGTCTCTTTGGTTTTAAGTTTCGCCGCCAAAGTAAGTGTTTTTTTTGTATATACTCATTAAAAACCCTATTTATTTCGTAGGAAGGACCGATTTTAACAATTCTTGAGGCGCAAAAAAAAGGCAGTCATATTCACTGAATATGACTGCCACTTCTTCCGTAGCGGGACCCGGGATTGAACCGGGGACCTCATGATTATGAATCATGCGCTCTAACCAGCTGAGCTATCCCGCCATCGACTGAAAAACCGCCAGGCGTGGAAGCCACCCAACGGCTTAAAGCTTTCTTCCGTAGCGGGACCCGGGATTGAACCGGGGACCTCATGATTATGAATCATGCGCTCTAACCAGCTGAGCTATCCCGCCATCTTGTTGATTGCGGGTGCAAAGGTAGAGGATATTTTCGAAACTTGCAAGCTTTTCTGAAAAAACTTTTTAGAATTGTCCGCTTACGGTCAGTTTGCCGGCGGCCTTCAAGTAATGCAGATGGCTCAGGTAGAGGCGGTAGGCGGCATCCACTTTGGTTTCATAGGCCTTCTGCCAGATGGCCTGTGCCTCCAGGTGGTCCGACAGTGTTTCCAGTCCGGCCTCGTATTGCTTGAGGCTGACCCGGCGGTTTTCCTCTGCCTGCTCCAACGAGGTCTCGGCAAGGGCTTTCTCCAGCCGTGCCTCGTCGAGGTTGTTGAGGGCTTGCGTCAGTTCGAGCCGCATCAGTTCATTTTTGCTTTCCTGTTCCAGCCGAGTCTGTTCCAACTGCATTTTGGCGGCTTTCACCTTATTATGGCGTTCGCCAAAATGGAAAATCGGTATCGAGACATTCAGCAGCACCGTCGCGCTGCCCCGGTTGAGCAGGTAGTCTTGGTTCACTTTCATGCCGTGCATGTAGTCGTAAGAGGCCCGGAGGCCTATCTGGGGCAGCAGTTCGCTCCGTTGCAGCTTCACCTGTTGGCCGGCGAGTGCCACCTGTTGTTCCAGCAAGGCATATTCCGGACGGTGGCTGATGTCGGCATCGTCAGGGACGGCCGTCGTTTCGGGCAGGGCGTCGGATACCTGTATGTCGGCGGTCAAGGGCCGTCCGATGTAGTGGCACAGGTTCATTGCCGACAGTCGGATGGCGTTTTCGGCCCGTCGCACGTTCAGTTCGCTTTCGTTCAGCTTGACCTGTACTTTCAAGACATCGTTGCGGGAGGTCATGCCGTGCCGCCGTCCGCTTTCCACGTTCTTCAACAGCTCTTTCAGTAGGGTATGATAGCTGTCGGCCACGGTTTTCATTTCTTTGGCTTTTACGGCTTGCGCATAGGCTTCGTCGGTCTTCACCAGGATATCTGTGGCGGTCAGCCGTTCGTTCTGGCGGGCGATGCCTTCACCCAGTTGGGCCATGCGGTAGGCGGTGACGATTTTGCCGCCCATGAAGATGGGCTGTTCGAGGGTGATGCCGCCCATGTAGAGCCATCCTAAACGGGCGTGCAGGTCAATGTTGGGGAGATAGGCCACCCGTCCGTCGGGGGTCAGTTGCCCGGTGGCGTCGAGGTTGCCGGTCGGCAGATAGCCTCCGGGAATGCCCATCGAGGTCTTTCCGGTGCTGTAGGCACCGGTGCCGTTCAGACTCAGGTCGGGGAAGAAGTTGCCCCGTGTGCTTTTTACGGTATAGGCGGCCCGTTGGCGCTGCCGTTCGGCGGCGGCGATGTCCTTGTTGTGCTGCAGCGCCATTTCGCGGCACTGTTGCAGGGTCAGCGTTTCCTGTGCCTGACCGGCGGTGACCAAGAGGCTTGGCAGGACCAGGAGGAGAAGGGTATTCCGTTTCATGTTCAGTTTCATGCTTTGCGGTATTGGATGTTGAAGAATAATGCGTAAAGTATCGGGATGAAGATGAGGGTGATGACCGTGCCGAACGCCAATCCGCCCATGATGCTGGCGGCCAGTGAGCCGAACATGGCGTCGGGCAGCAGCGGAATCATGCCGAGGATGGTGGTCAGTGCCGCCATGCTGACGGCCCGCAGTCGGTTCTGGGCACTGTTGACCAGTGCCGTCACCGGTTCGGTGCCTTGCCGCAGCTGTAGGGTGATTTCGTCCATCAGCACGATGCCGTTTTTCAGCAGCATGCCGATAAGGCCCAGCGTTCCCACGATGGCCACGAAGTTGAAGGTCTTGCCCGTCAGCAGCATGATGGCCACCACGCCGATGAGGACCGTCGGGATGCAGCAGAAGATGATGATGGGCTTCCGGTAGTCCTTGAACAGCATGATCAGGATGGCTATCATGAGGATGACTGCCAGCGGGAAATTCTTAAAGAGGTACTTCATGGATTGGGTGCTGGCTTTGCGCTCACCCTGCCATTGCAGGGCATAGCCTTTGGGCAGGGGGATGCTTTCAATCTGCTTCACGATGGCCTGTCGGGCCGCTTCGGTCTCCATGCCGGGTGCCGGCGAACACTGCACCCGCTGGCTGCGTTGTCCGTTGTAGCGGGGCACCACCGGGTCTTCCCATTGCAGGTCAATGCGCCGGCTGATTTGTTTCAGCGGGGTGCTGCCCATCAGCTGCTCGATGAACTCCTCTTTGTCTATCCGTCCGCTCTGCAGCTTGACCAGCATCTCTTCGCTCGTCAGTCCGTTCAGGCGGGGCAGTGTGGCGAATACTTGTGTGTTGCCGAGGTCCTCGATCGGCAGCCCCTGCTCGTCCAGGCATTTCAGATAGATGTTGTTGCGGTGGGTGCCTTCGTAGAACGAGCTGACGGGGATGCCGCCACACGAGGCCAGCAGCGAGAGGCTGACATCGGTACGGCTCAGTCCCAGGGCGCGGGCAGCCGGCTGGTCGTATTCTACGGTCAGTACAGGCACCTGCGGTTCCCAGTCGGTCGTGATGAGGCAGACGGCCTCACTCTGCTGCATGATGCTGCGTGCGCTGTCGGCCAGACGGTGCAACACGGCAGGGTCAGGACCCGTGAACTGCGCCTCGATAGGATATTTCTTGAACATCAGGTTATATCGTTTCAGCTTCACGTAGGCATCGGGGTAGTGGGCGGTGAGGTACTCCTGTATTTCTTCCATGTTGGCCACCAGCGCCTCGGGCGAGGTGAAGTCGATAATCAGTTCGCCATAGGCCAGCGAAGGGTTGGCCACACTCCGCACCAGGTTGTAGCGTCCCGGTGTGCCGCCGGTCGAGGTGGTGATGTGGGTGATTTCCGGGCGTGTGCGCAGGTAGTCGGCGATTTCTTTCAAATCTTTTTCCACACGGGTATGGTTGTTGCCTTCCGGGAGTTTGTATTCCATGTACAGCTGGTCATAGACCATGTCGGGGAAGAAGCCCTGCCGCATGTAGCCGAACCCGATGCCCGACAGCACCAGCAGTCCCACCACAATGCCTACCGCCGTCCAGCGATGGGCGAGCCCCGCATAGAGCAGTCGGCGCAGGGTGGCATAGATACGTCCGTTGTAGGCCGGTTGCCCGCTGGGGGCAATGGCCTTTTGTGGACCGAAATAGCGGTTGGCCATCAGCGGAGCATGGAGCAGGGCCAGCACCCAGCTGAGCAGCAACGACACGGCCAAGACGATGAACAGGTCGCGGGTATAGACCCCTGCCGTATCGGGCGAGAGGAAGATGGGCAGGAAGGCGATGATGGCAATCAGCGTGGCTCCCAGCAGGGGCATGGCCGTCTGCCGTCCGATGGCGGTCAGGGCTTCCATGCGCGGCTTGCCGGCCTTCAGGTCGACCAGGATACCGTCGACGATGACAATGGCATTGTCCACCAGCATCCCCATGGCCAGCACGAACGAGGCGAGTGAGACGCGTTGCATGGTGCCCCCGGCACCTTGCAGAAACAGGAAGCTGCCCAATACTGTCACAACGAGGCAGATGCCGATGATGAGGCCGCTTTTGAGGCCCATGGCCAGCATCAGGATGACCACCACGATGATGACGGACTCAATGAGGTTGATGATGAAGGTGCCCAACGAGTCGGCCACCCGTTCGGGCTGGTAGAACACCTTGTGGCATTCCACACCGGCCGGGAAACGTTGCGCTTTGAGTTCCTGGAGGGCGGCGTTGACTTCGGCCCCCACTTTCACGATGTCTGCCGAGCTTGATACGGCGATAAGGATGCCCAGTGCCTGCTGTCCGTCGTATTGCAAGGCGTTCCGCACCGGCTTCTCATAGTCCTTTTCCAGCCGGGCGATGTCCCGCAGACGCAGCTGGTCGTCGTCATGCCCTTGGATGATGAGCTGGCCAATGTCGTCCACCGTGCGGAACCGGTCGCTCACGTTGATACGGATGCGGCGGTCGCCGTTGTCGTAATAGCCGCTGTAGGTGGTGGCGTTCTGTCCGTTGAGCGTGGCCAACACTTCTGCCGGCTTCACGCCCAGGTTGGCCATGCGGTCCTGCAGCAGGGAGATGTTGATACATTCCGGGCGTTTGCCATAGATGTCCACCCGCTCCACGCCTTCCAGGTCGTTCACCTCCCGCTTCACGAGTTCGGCATAGCCCGACAGTTCGCGGTCGGTCAGGCCGTCGCCCGTCAGGGCATAGAACATGCCGAACACATTGCCGAAGTCATCCTTCACCATAGGGCCTTGGATGCCGCTTGGCAGGCTGCTCCGGGCGTCGTCCACCTTGCGCCGCAGCATGTCCCAGCACTGCTCCACCTCGTCGGTGGGCGTGGTGGTGGTCAGTTCTACCTGGATGAGTGACAGGTCATTGAACGAATAGCTCTCGATGTTGTTTACGTGTCCCATGTTGCGGATGCTTTTTTCGAGCACATCCGTCACTTCCAGCTCCACCTGATGGGCGGATGCTCCCGGATAGGGAGTCACCACCATGGCGAGCTTCACTTTTATCTCGGGGTCTTCCAGTTTGCTCATCTGGTAGCACGACCATGCGCCGCCTACCACCAGGACAGCAATCAGGAAGTATATCAGATTCCGGTTGCCGAAGGCCCATTTGCTGATGTCTGTCATAACAATCCTCCTACATTGGTTGGGGTTTCAGGGGCGAGCGGCTGCACCGTCTCGCCGTCTTGGATGGTGTGTATGCCGGCTGCCACGACCCTGTCGCCGGCCTTCAGTTGTTCGGAGCATACGATGGCTTTGCCGTCGGTGGTCAGTGCCTGGAGCCGCACTTCGCGGGCGTGCACTTTGCCCTCATCAGCATTGTAGACGAATACCCACGTCGCATTGTCCTTGTGCAGCAGTGCCTGTGAGGGGACGGCCAGGTGGGGGAGTTGTCCGTTGTCGGCGCGGCAGCCGATGGTCACCAGGGTGTTCATGCCTGCCGACGGTTGGGGCTGGTCGGCCTTTACCACCTGCAGCCGCATGACGTAGAGTTGGTTGGCATTGGCTTTGGGAGTGATGCTGAGTGGTTTCAGCGTGTAGGTATGTCCGGGATAGATGCCGAAGGTACACTGGTAGGTCTCGAACGAAGCGCGGCGCACGTAGTCGGCTGCCGGGAGGCTGATTTCCACTTCGGGCCATCCGCTGCTGATGACGGACAGTACCGGCATCCCGGCCCCTACGGTTTCGTGCGGCTCGAACAGGCGTTTCTGCACATAACCGTCAAAGGGTGCGTACAGCCGGGTATAGGCCAGCTGGTCCTGGTGGTGCTGGCGCTTGGCGGTGATCTGTCGCAGGCCATAGGTGGCCTTGTCGTGGGCGCTGGCCGTCACGGCATCTTCCTGGAAGAGGGAGATGACCCGTTCGGCATCGGCCTTCACTTGCTGGTATTCGGCTTCGGTGGCATCCAGCTGTACCTGGTAGTCGGTGGCATCCAGCTGTGCCAGCAGTTGTCCGGCCCGTACGTGGTCTCCTTCCTCTACGAACATCTTCTGCAGCGTGCCGCTTACTTTGAAGGACAGGCTGATGTCTTGCGCGGCCTTGACCTTTCCCGGATATTCCAGTACCGACAGTGCATCGGCCGCTATCACTTTCTCTACTTTCACCGTTACGGGTTCGGCGGTACGTGCGCTTTTTTCCGTACAGGCGGCCAGCAAGCACCCGGCTGCTGCCGCCAACCAATAAGTAATATTTGTTTTCAATGTGATGAGGTTTTAAATAGGTTGGGCATTTCATCTTTCTTGGGTACAAAAGTACTACTATACTTTAACGTACGAAAGATGGATTTGTTTGTGAAAGTATTCTAAATTCCTCTTTTTTTGAACGGAGCGGGGAGGTGTAGTTGTCAATTCGGACATTGAAACAGTTTCTGCGGACGGGGTGAAAACACGGATACGACAGACCAGCCATCGTTATCGGGACAAATCCGTGGTAGTCTGTCGTATCCGTCAGGGTAGGGCTGCCGGCAGAGGAGCCGTCAGAACAGGAAGCGCAGGACGTCGTTGAAGTTCGCCCAGATGAGCAAGGCGAACAGGAGGCCCATGCCTGCCATCTGCGCGTATTCCAAAAACTTGTCACTGGGCTTGCGGCGGACAATGATTTCATACAGCAGGAACAAGACATGTCCACCGTCGAGGGCCGGGATGGGCAGGATGTTCATGAAGGCCAGGATAATGGACAGGAAGGCCGTCATTGACCAGAAGCGTGCCCAATCCCACACTTTGGGGAAGATGCTGCCGATGGTTCCGAAGCCGCCCATACTTTTGGCGCCTTCTTTGGTGAAGACGTACTTCATGTCGTTGACATAGCCTTTCAGCGTATTGACGCCCAGTGCGGCCCCTGCCGGGAATGACTGGAAGAAGCCATAGGTCAGTGAGGTGGGCGTATAGTCCAGCCGTCCGCCCATGACACCTACCTTATAATGCTCGTCCGTCTGTACCGTGAGGCTGTCGCGGAGGCCGTTGCGGGTATAGACAACGTTCACCGTGGCTGTCGGCTGCTGTTCCAGCTCGGCCTGGGCCTGCAGGGCGGCCATGGATTCCAGAAAATCGTTCCACGAGGTCACCGGTGTTCCGTTGACCGCTTCGAGAACGTCCCCCTTACGGATGCCGGCTCGGTCGAAACTGCCGTTGGGCATCACCGAATCTACCACGTTGGGCTGCCATGCCGTCACGAAAGGCGGGTCTTGCCGGGCAATGTCCAGCAGGCTGAGTTCAGGCATCAGCAGGGAGGTCTCGGCACCGTTGCGCAAGACGGTCACTTCGTGGGCTTCGGCAATGTCGCGCAGCATGTCCACATCGAACCGCACGAGCGGCTTGTCATCGGCACGCAGCAGGATGTCGCCGTCGCGGAAGCCCAGCGCTTGGGCCTGTTCGTTGAATTTCATCCCATAGGTCATGTCCTTCAGGGCGATGTACTGGTCGCCCCAGGTATAGAGAATCATGGAATAGATGAACAGGGCCAGCAGGAAGTTCATCAGCACGCCGCCTATCATCACCAGCAGCCGTTGCCAGGCCGGTTTGGAGCGGAACTCCCAGGGCTGTGCCGGTTGTTTCATCTGTTCGGTATCCATGGATTCGTCAATCATGCCGGCAATCTTGCAATAGCCGCCCAGCGGCAGCCATCCCACCCCGTATTCGGTATCGCTGTTTTTGGGCTTATGCTTGAACAGCGCGAACCAAGGGTCAAAGAAAATATAGAATTTCTCCACCCGGATTTTGAACAGTCGGGCAAAGAAAAAGTGTCCTCCTTCGTGGATGATGACCAGCAGCGAAAGGCTGAGTATCAGTTGGAGGGCGCGAATCAAAAATGTTTCCATTGCGAGTTGTTACGTTTGTTTATGGTTTAGGGTCTTTACTATGCTACGGTTCAGCGGTGCAGGCAGCCTTGTCCGGGAGTGGCGAGCAGCTCTTCGGCCATGCGTCGCGCTTCGGCGTCGGTGGCCACATAGTCTTCGTAGGAAGGGGTGGCCACGAAAGCGACACGTTGCATGGTCTGTTCGATCACTTCGCTCATGCCGAGGAACGAGAGGCGGTCGGCCAGGAAGGCGGCCACGGCCACTTCATTGGCGGCATTGACGATGCACGGCATATTGCCGCCCTGGTGCAGGGCTTCGTAGGCCAAGGCCAGGTTGCGGAAGCGGTCGGTGTCGGGTGCTTCGAACGTCAGTTCGTGGCACTGCATGAAGTCCAGTCGTCCGAACGACGACGGCAGCCGCTGCGGGAACGAGAAGGCGTACTGGATGGGCAGCCGCATGTCGGGGACCCCCAGTTGCGCTTTGACCGCACCGTCTTCAAATTCCACCATCGAATGGATGACCGATTGCGGATGCACGACCACTTCTATCTGTTCCGGACGGACACCGAACAGCCATTTGGCCTCGATGACCTCGAAGCCTTTGTTCATCATGGAGGCCGAGTCGATGGTGATTTTGGCTCCCATGCTCCAGTTGGGGTGTTTCAGGGCCTGCTCTTTGGTGACGTGGGCGAGCTGCTGCTTGCTGAAGGTGCGGAACGGGCCGCCCGAGGCCGTGAGAATCAGCTTCTCTACCGGATTCTGTGCTTCCAGGCACTGGAAGATGGCCGAGTGTTCCGAGTCTACCGGCAGGATGGGGGTGTGGTATTGCCGTGCCAGCGAGTTGATGAGTTCACCGGCCACCACCATGGTTTCCTTGTTGGCCAGGGCGATGGTCTTGCCGGCCCGGATGGCGTTCATGGTGGGGCGCAGGCCGGCATAGCCCACCATGGCGGTCAGCACGATGTCGATGGGACCCGATTCGACCACCTGGCTGATGGCGTCGGCACCGGCATAGACCTTGATGGGAAGGTCGGCAAGTGCCTCCTTGAGCCGGGGGTAGCATTGCTCGTTGGCGATGACCACGGCTTCGGGACGGAATTGGCGGGCCTGCCCGATGAGTTCCTCCACCCGGTTGTTGGCGGTGAGCGCATAGACTTCGTAGCGGTCGGGATGTTCTTCGATGACCTGGAGGGCCTGGGTTCCTATCGAGCCGGTGGAACCTAATATGGCGATTTGTTTTTTCTTCATACGGCAAGTTGTTTTTAGAATACGATGTATTTTTCAGGATTGATGGGCTTCCCCTTGTGCCACAGCTCGAAGTGGATGTGTGGCTTGTCTTTCTGCGCCTCGCTCCTCCCGGTGAGGGCAATGGCTTCGCCGGCCTTTACCGCGTCACCTTCCTGCTTCAGCAGGGAGCCGCAATACTTGTAGGTGGACAGGTAATTCTGGGTGTGCTGCAGCTGGATGACGTAGCCGTGGGCGGCGGTATAGGAGGCGAACACCACCGTCCCGTCTTGCGTGGCCATGACACTGGAGTTGGGGTTGACGGTCAGGTCGGTTCCGTAATGTCTGGCATCCGGGTGGAAGCGTTTGGTCACCATCCCCCTAACTGGCGGGCAGAAAATCAGTCCTTCGGCCAGCGGGTCTTCGGCCACGGCGGTCAGGTTGTACCGCTCGCGCTCCTCGTAGCCGTCTACAAATTCGGCCTCTTCCGCCGACCGCTCCATGAACTGTTCGGCACGGAGGTTGGCCAGCGAGTCGATGCTCTGCACGGTGTCTGTCTTGATTTTCCCGCCGATGATGTCTTGCAGGTTCTGCAGGTACAGGTTGTGGCGGTTCAAGGCCGCTTGCAACGAGTCGGCACGAAGGGCGTTGGTCACCACTTGCTGGCGGATCTCGCTGTTCAGATAGCCCGGCAGGTAGTTGCGCAACGGGGTAAAGGCGATGACGGCTGCGGCGAAAAAGAACAGCACCATGCACGCCGAGAGTAGCACGGAGAGTCCGTTCAGCTTGGATACGTGCAGACCGACGATTTCTTCGAGGGTGTTTTCGTTGACAATCGTCAGTTTATACTTGAACTTGAAGTTATGCCAGAATTTTCCTTTCTTTTTCATAGGTCAATCAGTCCGTCGGGGATGTTTACTGTAATGATTCTCTGTTGTTTGTCCAGGCCGGTGATGAACTCCTCGTGGGCTGGCAGCAGCAGTTCGCCCCCTTTGCCGTCGTCGATGACGAACAATACGTTCAGGGTCGAGTCGTCTATCGCCGTAATCGTGCCCAAGGTGCCGTGACGGAGGTCGTCCACCCGGAAACCGGTGAAGTACTCCCACGAAGTCACCTCTTCCTGTGCGTCCATGTATTTCTTGGGGAAATAGACGGCTACATTGGTGAGCCGGCGGGCCTGTTCGGCGGTGTCGATGTCCTCCAGCTTGACCAGGGCCACGTTGTCCGACTTGAAGCGGTATTCTTCCAGGAAGAAGGGTACGAGGATGCCATCCATCATCAGCAGCAGGTATTCTCCGTCCACACGGTCGAAGATGTCGTCCGTGAACGTGAAACTCACCTCCCCCTTCACACCGTGGGGCTTGTTGATGGTGCCTATCCTGAAAACGTCTGTCTCTCGTATCATAATGGTGCTCTTGTCCTTAGAGTTATTCTATGCGGGTGATGCGCGCACCGAGTGCCGACAGCCGTTGCTCGATGTGCTGGTAGCCGCGGTCAATCTGCTCGATGTTGTGGATGCGGCTGATGCCTTCCGCGCTGAGGGCGGCGATCAGCAGGGCGATGCCGGCGCGGATGTCGGGCGAGACCATGTTGCCGCCCCGCAGCCTGAAGTTATGGTCGTGCCCGATGACGACGGCCCTGTGAGGGTCGCACAAGATGATTTGTGCCCCCATGTCAATCAGCTTGTCCACGAAGAAGAGGCGGCTTTCGAACATTTTCTGGTGAATCAGCACGCTGCCTTTGGCCTGGGTGGCCACCACCAGCAGCACGCTCAGCAGGTCGGGGGTCAGTCCCGGCCAGGGAGCGTCGGCAATGGTCATGATGGAACCGTCAATGAACGACTCAATCTCGTAGTGGTCCTGGGCGGGGACGAAGATGTCGTCTCCCCGTTGTTCCAGCCGGATGCCCAACCGCCGGAAGCTGTCAGGGATGATGCCCAGATTTTCGTAGGAGACGTTCCTGATGGTGATTTCGCTGCCCGTCATGGCGGTCATGCCGATGAAGCTGCCCACCTCAATCATGTCCGGGAGCACCCGGTGGCTGCATCCTTTGAGCGAGGGTACGCCCTCGATGGTGAGGCGGTTGGAGGCGATGCCAGAAATCTTGGCACCCATGTTGTTCAGCATCCGGCAGAGCTGTTGCAGGTACGGCTCGCAGGCGGCGTTATAGATGGTGGTGGTGCCTTCGGCCAGAACGGCTGCCATGACGATGTTGGCCGTACCGGTGACCGAAGCCTCGTCGAGCAGCATATAGGTGCCCTTCAGGTGGTCGGCCGTCAGCCGGAAGATGCCGAAGTCGGGGAAATAGTCGAACTGGGCCCCCAGTTTCTGGATGCCCATGAAATGGGTGTCCAAGCGGCGCCGGCCTATCTTGTCGCCCCCTGGTTTGGCGACCATCGCTTGTCCGAACCGGGCTATCAGGGGCCCGACCAGCATGATGGAACCCCGCAGTTTGGAGCACCGTGTCAGGAACTCTTGGCTTTCCAGATAAGCGAGGTTCACGTCGTCTGCCTGAAACGTGTAGGTGTCTATCCCGGTCTTGGCCACTTTCACGCCCATGTCCCGCAGCAACTGGATGAGGTTGTTCACGTCCAGAATGTTCGGGAGGTTGCTGATGGTGACTTTCTCCGGGGTGAGCAGGGTGGCGCAGAGCACCTCCAGCACCTCGTTTTTCGCTCCTTGTGGGGTGATCTCCCCATGCAGTTTATAACCGCCTTCTATAATGAATGATGCCATTGCGGGAGGGTGGGTCAGTATTTGCGTTTCTGGTTATTGTTGTTCATCTGCCGGCGGCGCGGGATGAAGGTGCGCTGCTGTTCCACGAGCCGTATGTCTTCGGGGCTGAGCTGTATCTTTCCGTCCGACATCTCGCACAGGTCTTGCAGGATTTTCTGGTCTTCCACGCCGTCTTTGTTCCATTGCAGATAGTCTTTCTTCATGTGGTTGGCAATCATGCGCACCAGCTGTTTTCTCTCCTCTCCGTCGGGATAGTCCTTGGCGGTCTTGATCAGGTCCTGGATAAAGCGGCCGTAGTGGCGGTAGCGGATGCCTTGCTGGGTGTAGGGGATACGTTCGGGCTTCACCTCAAGGCTTTCTTTCCGGACGATTTCCACCGGGTAGTCAATGTCGAGCTGGAAGTCGGCCATGATGGCCAGGTGGTCCCACAACTTGTTGCGGAAGTCTTCCACATCGCGCAGCTGCGGAAACATGCTGCCCATGATGTTGACGATGGTGTTGGCACACCGCTGCCGCTCCTCGCGGTCCTCGATGGTCAAGGCATGATCTACCATGTTCTGTACGCTGCGTCCGTATTCGGGAAGCGGCAGTCGCCGCTGTTGGGTGTTGTATTCCATTTGTTTTCCTGTTTTATAATAATTTTTTAGGGGTGGAGGCCACGAACTCTTTCAGGTAGAAAGGCTCGAAGTAGGCCACGTCCTCGAATCGTTGGTTGGCATTGGCTTTCTCGGCCAGCGGGAACATCCACTTGGCCAGCGGGTGTATGTTGTCAATGAAACGGGCGTTGGGATGCGTCAGCTTCCCGCGGCATTTCCCCGATCCGTTGCCGAAGAAATACACGGGCTGCCGCTCCAGAAACTCCGCATACGAGTGCTCGTCGACAATGTCGGCCGCCGTGGGGCGCACAGGCTTCAGGGAGCGGTCGTAGACGGCGGCATAGACCTCCATGCGCCGGGCATCGATCATCGGACACAGCAGGGCGTCGTCGGGCAGGTCGTGGAACAGCAGCGGCGGGACGCACATCACTTCGAGCGTGGGCAGCGAGATGAGCGGAATGTCTTTGGCGTAGCAGATGCCCTTGGCCATGGACACGCCGATGCGCAGCCCGGTGTAGGAGCCCGGCCCGCAGCTCACCGCCACGGCATCTACCGGGATGGCATGGCTGTCGGCAAAGCTCAGGGCTTCGTCGACAAATACGCCGAGTGTGGTGGCATGTGAGGGACCGTCGAAATCCTCTTGTGAGAAAATGGAGGCTCCGTCTTGGCTCAGTGCGACAGAGCAGACATCCGTAGATGTTTCAATGTGCAAAATACACGACATAATGATAGTAAGTGGTTTTGAATTTGCAAATATACGATTAAGTTTGGATATTAACCGTGTAGTTGCCGTAAAAATATCCTAAAGGCCAGGGAGGAGGGGACAGGGAGGACCGCGGCCGGTCGTCACTGACGACGGGGTGCGGCCTTCAGTGACGACCGGCCGGAGGCATCAGTGGGCGTGTGGCCGATGGTCTTCGGGTGGGGGAAATAAAAGGAGGGTGTGCCCCGACGCGACACGCTCAGTGACAGCGGTGGGGGCACACCCTCGGCAGAGAAGGGGAGAAGGCCGTTGTCCTGCCGGTCGGGGCAGGCAGCGGCGTGGGGTGTCAGCGCTTCAGCTTCTTGGCCACAATGGCGTCGATGCAGGCGATGGCGGTGATGTTCACGATGTCGCGCACGGAACTTTCGATGTCCGTGAAGTGAATCGGTTTGTTCAGACCCATCTGGATGGGGCCCAGCACCTCCGTGTCGCTCATGCTCTGCAGCAGCTGGTAGGTGGCGTTGGCCGAGCTCAGGTTGGGGAACACCAACGTGTTCACTTCCTTGCCTTTCAGGCGGGTGAAGGGGTATTTCTCGTCGCGCAGCTGGTCGTTGAGGGCGAATTTCACCTGCATTTCTCCGTCAATGGCCAGGTCGGGGTATTCCTCCTGCAGGCGGGCCACCGCTTCGTGCACCTTGGCCGGACTCCCGTCGGTGTCGGCACCGAAGTTGGAGTAGGAGAGCAAGGCCATGACCGGCTCTTGGTTGAAGAACCGCACGGCCTGGTCGGTGAGTCGGGCGATGTCGACCAGGGTTTCCGTGTCGGGATGGCGGTTGATGAGCGTGTCGGCGATGAAGTAGGTGCCTTTCTTGGAGTTGAGGATGTGCATGGTGCCGAAATGCTTGTAGCCTGGCTTGATGCCGATGACCTCTTTGGCCACCTTGATGGTGTTGGAGTATTTGGTGTACAGTCCGGTCACGAAGGCATCGGCCTCGCCCGTCTCGACCATCATCATGCCGAAATAGTTGCGTTCGAACATCTTGTCGTTGGCCTCCTGGAAGTTGGCTCCCTGGCGGGCGCGTTTCTCGGCCAGGATGCGGGCATAGCGTTCGCGGCGTTCGGCCTCCCGGTCGTGGCGCAGGTTGACGATTTCGATGCCTTCCAGGCTCAGGTCGAGTTCTTTGGCCAGCTTGGTGATGCGTTCGTCATTGCCCAGCAGGATGGGGTGGCAGAGTCCTTCGGCCTTGGCCTCGACGGCGGCCTTCAGCATGTTGGGGTGGATGCCTTCGGCAAACACCACGCGCTGCGGGTTGCGGCGGGCGGTGGCATACAGCTGCCGGGTGATTTTGTTCTCCTGCCCCATGAGCTCACGCAGGTGGTGCTTGTAGGCCTCCCAATCGGTGATTTGGCGGCGTGCCACGCCCGACTCCATGGCAGCCTTGGCCACGGCCATGGACACATCGGTAATCAAGCGCGGGTCCACCGGCTTCGGGATGAAGTAGTCGGGACCGAAGGTGAGGTTGTTCACGTGGTAGGCGTTGTTCACCACGTCGGGCACCGGCTGCTTGGCCAGTCCGGCGATGGCGCGCACGGCGGCCAGCTTCATCTCTTCATTGATGGCGGTGGCGCGGGTGTCGAGGGCACCCCTGAAGATGTAGGGGAAACCGATGACATTATTGATTTGGTTCGGATA
This sequence comes from uncultured Bacteroides sp., assembly GCA_945833835.1. GTDB lineage: Bacteria > Bacteroidota > Bacteroidia > Bacteroidales > Bacteroidaceae > Phocaeicola. Next base: position 20,587 of record CAMAFR010000003.1, on the reverse strand, counting down.
GTCCGAGCGTCCTGTCGACATCAGCACGTCGGGGCGGGAGGCCATGGCGTCTTCGTAGGAGATTTCGGGGACAGGGTTGGCCAGGGCGAACACAATCGGATGGTCGGCCATGCTGCGGACCATGTCCTGGGTGAGGACGTTGCCCTTGGAGAGCCCGAGGAACACGTCGGCACCCCGTACAGCTTCTTCGAGGGTGTGGATGTCGCGGCGGTCGGTGGCAAAATAGCGTTTGGTCTCGTTCAGCCCTTCGCGGTCGCTGGTGATGACCCCTTTCGAGTCGAGCATGACGATGTTCTCGTGCGTGGCGCCGAGGGCCTCGTAGAGCTTGGTGCACGAGATGGCGGCGGCACCGGCGCCGTTCACCACGATGCGTACGTCCTCTATCCGTTTGCCGGCCACTTCGAGGGCGTTCAGCAGTCCGGCGCTGGAGATGATGGCCGTGCCGTGCTGGTCGTCGTGCATCACGGGGATGTCCAGCTCGGCTTTCAGCCGGCGTTCTATCTCGAAACATTCGGGGGCCTTGATGTCTTCCAGGTTGATGCCGCCGAACGTGGGGGCGATGGCCTTCACGGCCTCGATGAACTTGTCGACGTCTTTTTCGTTCACTTCGATGTCGAACACGTCAATGCCGCCGTATATCTTGAACAGGAGGCCCTTGCCTTCCATGACCGGTTTGCCGGCCATGGCGCCTATGTCGCCCAGTCCCAGCACGGCGGTGCCGTTGGAGATGACGGCCACCAGGTTGCCTTTGTCGGTGTAGTCATAGGCCGCGTCGGCCTTCTTCTGGATTTCCAGGCAGGGTTCTGCCACGCCGGGCGAATAGGCCAGCGACAGGTCCCGCTGTGTCTGATAGGGCTTTGTCGGCACGACTTCAATCTTTCCCGGTTTGCCTTGTGAGTGATAGAGCAAGGCTGCCTCTTTCGTAATCTTGACCATAATTATCAGTTGTTTCAGTTGTATTTTTGTGGTTTTGGGGTGCAAATGTAGGAAAATAAACGGCGCATTGTCCTTTTGCGGTGGTAAAAACTTTCTTTTTCCTTCCGTAGGGGAGGGAGAAGCAGGACTGTCTTTTTGGTCAAATGACAAGAAAAATTAGGCAAAGACCCTTATCCGGAGGATATTTGGTTATTGTTCGTTAAAGAGGCTCGTTCGCTGTGGCCTTTTTTACTAATTTTGCGGCGTATTTGACAAAGGGACCGGCGTTTTCCCGCCGCCATAGAAGGCGGATAGGCGGCCGGTCTGCACTTGTTTTTTCGCAGATTATTTTTTTGTAGATATGAATATGAATAAGAACAGAAGTTTTTCTTCTCACCGGGTGGCTTTAGTCGCATGTGGGCTCGCGGTGTTGACTGCCTGTGGCGGAGGCCAGGGCGGTATGAAGTTGGGTGACGATCAGTTTGCCGTTGAGGCGGTGTCGGTGACGAACAGCCTCCAGACCGAACAGTATCCGGCTACCATCAAGGGTGTGCAGGATATTGAGATTCATCCGCAAGTATCTGGCTTTATTGTAAAGCTGTGTGTAGACGAGGGGGCGACGGTGCGTCGCGGACAGGCCTTATTCCAGATTGATCCTACCCAGTACAAGGCCGCCTACGATCAGGCCGAAGCCATGGTCAAGTCGGCCGAAGCTAGCCTGAAGACAGTCAGTGAGACCGAAGCCAATAAGAAGATGTTGCACGAACAGCAGATTATCAGCGACTTTGAATACCGTACGGCCATCAACAATACGCTCTCGGCCAAGGCAGCGTTGGCGCAGGCCAAGGCGGCTTTTGCGTCGGCCAAGCAGAACCTGGGCTTCTGCACCGTGACCAGCCCGTCAGACGGCGTGGTCGGTACGTTTCCCTATCGGGTAGGGGCGTTGGTAGGCCCTTCGGCCCAGGCACTGACCACGGTGTCGCAGATTGCCGACATGTATGTTTATTTCTCGATGACGGAAAAGCAACTACTGGAGCTGACCCGTGCCGGAGGCACTCTCAAGGAGCAACTGGAGAAGATGCCGGCCGTGAAATTGCAGCTGGCCGACGGTTCGCTGTATGCCGAAGAGGGAAAGATTGACGCTGTGAGTGGGGTGATTGACCAGACGACCGGGTCGGTAAGCATGCGTGCCGTCTTCCCCAACAAGCAGAACATCCTGCGCAGCGGGGGCATGGCCAACGTGGTCTTCCCTTACAGCATCGACAATGTTATCCTCATCCCGCAAAGCGCAACCGTAGACATCCAGGACAAGAAGTTCGTGTATGTGCTGCAGGCGGACAACACCGTGAAATACACGGAAATCAAAGTGTCTCCGCTGGATGACGGCCATCGTTATATCGTGACCGGAGGACTGAAGGCCGGTGACAAGATTGTGGTGGAGGGAGTGCAGTCGCTCAAAGACGGACAGGCCATTACTCCGATTACGCCTGCCGAAAAGGAAGCCAAGTACCAGCAGGCGTTGAAAGATCAAAGCGAGGGCAATCTGGCGACGGCTTTCCAATAAGTCGCCCCATTACGAACCAACAGTAAGAATACTCCTAAAAAAACATCGTCTATGAAATTAGATAAATTCATTAACCGTCCGGTGCTCTCGACCGTGATTTCCATCCTCATGGTCATCCTGGGAGCCATCGGACTGGCCACCATGCCGGTCACACAGTATCCGGACATCGCGCCCCCTACGGTGCAGGTGAGCGCCACTTATACCGGTGCGAGCGCGTCCACCGTGCTCAACTCGGTGGTGGCTCCGCTGGAAGACCAAATCAACGGGGTGGAAAACATGATGTACATGCAGTCTACCGCCTCCAACAACGGTTCGGCCAGCATCGATATTTACTTCAAGCAGGGCACGGACCCGGACATGGCGGCCGTGAACGTGCAGAACCGTGTGTCGAAGGCACAAGGTCTGCTGCCGGCCGAAGTCACCAAAGTGGGTGTGACCACCCAAAAACGACAGAACTCCATGCTCGTGGTGTTTTCCATCTATGATGAGACGGACAGCTACGGTATCGAATTCATCGAAAACTATGCCAAGATCAACCTGGTGCCGCTCATCCAGCGTGTGCGCGGTGTGGGCGACGCCAACGTGTTTGGCCAGGACTACTCCATGCGTATCTGGCTGAAGCCGGACGTGATGGCCCAGTACAAGCTGGTGCCGTCCGACGTGTCGGCGGCCTTGGCCGAACAGAATGTCGAGGCCGCTCCGGGGCAGTTCGGCGAACGCTCGGACCTGACGTTCCAGTACACCATCCGCTATAAAGGACGTCTGCAACAGCCCGAAGAATTTGAGAACATCGTCATCAAATCGTTGGCCGACGGTTCGGTGCTGCACCTGAAAGACATCGCCACCATCGAGATGGGACGTCTGGATTACTCGCTGGGCAACCGGGTGAACGGCCATGAGGCAGTGACCTGCGTGGTTTACCAGATGGCCGGATCCAATGCCACCGAAACCATCAACGACATCCAGAAGCTGCTCGACGAGGCTCAGGAAACGCTGCCTTCGGGCTTGAAGGTCAATGTGTCACTGAATGCCAACGACTTCCTTTACGCCTCTATCAACGAGGTTATCCACACGCTGTTCGAGGCCTTCGTGCTGGTGTTCATCGTGGTGTATGTCTTCTTGCAGGACATGCGCTCCACACTGATTCCTGCCATTGCCATCCCCGTGGCGCTGATCGCCACTTTCTTTGTGCTGAAGCTCATCGGCTTCAGTGTGAACCTGCTGACGCTGTCGGCCATGGTGCTGGCCATTGCCATTGTGGTGGACGATGCCATTGTGGTGGTAGAGGGTGTCCACGCCAAGCTGGACCAGGGCTACAAGTCCTCTCGTGAAGCGTCTATCGACGCCATGAGCGAGTTGGGCGGCGCCATTGTCTCCATCACGCTGGTCATGATGTCTGTGTTCATCCCCGTGAGCTTCATGAGCGGTACGGCCGGTACGTTCTATCGCCAGTTCGGTATCACGATGGCCGTGTCCATCGGCTTCTCCGCCTTGAATGCCTTGACCCTCTCGCCGGCCTTGTGCGCCCTGTTCCTGAAGCCCCATTCGCTGGACGGGCACGGCAAGGAGAAGAAACTCTCGCTGGTGGATCGTTTCCACGCCTCGTTCAACGCCGCCTACGACACGGTGCTGAAGAGCTACAAGAAACGCGTGGTGTTCTTTATCCACAAGAAATGGCTGTCCTTCGGACTGGTGGGCGCCTCTATCGTCCTGCTGGTCTTCTTCATGAACACCACCCCGACCGGTATGGTGCCCAATGAGGATACCGGTTCTATCATGGGTACGGTGACCTTGCCTCCGGGCACGTCGCAGGCCCAGGCCGCCAAGACCTTGGCGCGTGTGGACAGCCTGATTGCCGCCGACCCGGCCATCGAGTCGCGCACCATGATCCAGGGATTCAGCTTCATCGGCGGTAAGGGTCCGTCTTACGGCTCGTTCATCATCAAGCTGAAGCCGTGGGAAGAACGTTCCATGATGCAGAACTCGGACGTGGTGTACATCTCGCTGTTCCTGCGGGCGCAGAAAGTCATCAAGGAGGCCCAGGTGCTCTTCTTCGCGCCGCCGATGATTCCGGGTTACTCGGCATCGAGCGACATCGAGCTGAACATGCAAGACAAGACCGGCGGTGATCTGGAGAAGTTCTTCAGCGTGGTGAACAATTACATCGCGGCCTTGAAGGCACGTCCCGAAATCAATTCGGCCCAGACGTCGTTCAACCCCAACTTCCCGCAGTACATGATTGACATCGATGCGGCGGCGTGCAAGCGTGCCGGCATCAGTCCGAGTGACATCCTCTCTACCATGCAGGGATATTACGGCGGTCTGTATGCCTCCAACTTCAACCGTTTCGGTAAGATGTATCGTGTGATGGTTCAGGCCGACCCCGAAGCCCGTGCCAACCTGGAGTCGCTCAAGGGCATCAAGGTGCGCAACCGCAACGGCGAGATGGCTCCCATCGAGCAGTATGTGTCCATCCGCAAGATATACGGTCCCGACAACATCAGCCGTTTCAACCTGTTCACCTCTATGAAGGTGATGGTGGCCCCTGCCTCCGGTTACACTTCCGGTCAGGCTCTGCAGGCCATATCCGAGGTGGCTAAGCAGAATCTTCCGGCCGGTTTCGGTTACGAACTGGGTGGTATGGCGCGTGAGGAGGCCGAGACCAGCGGCAGCACCACCGGATTGATTTTCGTGCTCTGCTTCGTGTTTGTCTACCTCTTGCTGAGCGCACAGTATGAAAGCTACATCCTGCCGCTGGCCGTGTTGCTCTCTGTTCCGTTCGGTCTGTTGGGCAGCTTCCTCTTCGTCAATGGCTTTGCCGCCTTGGGCAGCATCCCTGCCCTGAAACTGATTCTGGGCTCCATGTCGAACGACATCTACATGCAGATTGCCTTGATCATGTTGATGGGTCTGTTGGCGAAGAACGCCATCCTGATTGTTGAGTTCGCCCTTGACCGCCGCAAGCAGGGCATGAGCATCTCTTGGGCCGCCGTGCTGGGAGCCGCTGCCCGTCTGCGTCCTATCCTGATGACCTCGTTGGCCATGATTGTCGGTCTGATCCCGTTGATGCTGGCCATGGGTGTCGGTGCGCACGGTAACCGTACGCTGGGTGCGTCGGCCATTGGCGGTATGTTGATTGGTATGATTTTCCAGATATTCCTCGTACCGGTGCTGTTCGTGGTGTTCCAGTGGCTGCAAGAGAAAGTGAAGCCCATCGAATGGGACAGCCTGGACGAAAGCGAGATGGAATCGGAGCTTGAACAATATTCGCCTAAAAATTAATGAACATGAAGAAACAGATAATAGGAATGATGTGTGTGGCTGCCATGATGAGCAGCTGCCACATCTACAAGTCATACGAACGTCCCGAAGGGATGGAGGAGGAAATAGCCGATGTCTTCCGTGATCCGGCATCGGCGACCGGAACTCTGAAGGCTGACACCGCCAACATGGGGAACCTGTCGTGGAAAGAGGTGTTCCGCGATGCCAAGCTGCAGGCCTTGATAGAAGAAGGGCTGGCCAACAATGTGGATGTGCAGTCGGCCGCCTTGCGTGTGAAAGAGGCCAAATGGATGCTCACGTCCGCCAAGTTGTCGTATCTGCCGTCCCTCAACCTGGCTCCGCAAGGAACCACCACCAGTATGGACGGGGGCAGCTACGTCAAGGCCTATACCTTGCCGGCTGTCGCCAGTTGGGAGATAGACCTGTTCGGCAAAATCCTCAACAGCAAGCGCGGACAGCAGGCTGCCTACCAGCAGAGCCAGTATGCCCAGCAGGCTACCCGTTCGGGCATCATCTGCGCCATTGCCAACTGCTACTACTCGTTGCTGATGTTGGACCGCCAGGTGGCCATCTCTACCGAGACCTCGGCCATCTTCAAGGAAAACGTGCGCACGATGGAGGCGATGAAAGTGGCCGGTATGACGACTGAGGCTGCTGTCGTGCAGATGCGGGCGGCCGCCCATCAGGTGGATGCCGCGCTCATGGACCTGAAACGCCAGGTGCGCGAAACGGAAAACGCCTTGTCTGTGCTGCTGACCAAAGCCCCGCAGGCCATAGACCGTTCTACCCTTGACGAACAAGTGATGCCCGACCGTCTGCTGGCCGGTGTACCCTTGCAGTTGCTGGAGAACCGTCCGGATGTGAAAATCGCCGAGATGACCTTGGCCCGTGCCTATTATACGACCAATCAGGCCCGTGCGGCTTTCTATCCCGGCATTACGCTCACCGGTACCGCCGGCTGGACCAATGGTTCCGGCGTGACCGTGGCCAATCCTGGTGTGTTCATGCTGCAGGCGTTGGCCTCACTCACACAGCCCATCTTCAACAAGGGCAAGCTGGTGACGAACCTGAAGGTGTCGAAGGCAGAGGAGGAAATCGCCCGTATGGCCTATCATCACGCCATCCTCACGGCTGGCAAGGAAGTGAGCGACGCGCTGTTCCTGTTTGACACCCAGAACAACAAACTGGTGGAAGACCGGGGCCGGGTAGACCAGCTGGCGAAGGCCGTGACCTATACCCGCGCGTTGTTCCAGAGCGGACAGGCCACCTATCTGGAAGTGCTGACCGCCCAGCAGAACCATCTGAGCGCACAGCTGAGTGAAGTGGCCGATAACTTCCAGCGTATGCAGGCTGTCATCAACCTGTATAGCGCAGTGGGAGGAGGACGAGATTGATAACCCCATTAAAGACAACAGCTATGATTAGTCCGTTAGCATACGTTGACTCGTCTGCCAAGATTGGCAAAAATGTGACGATTCATCCGTTCGCCTATATAGACAAGAACGTGGAGATAGGCGATGATTGTGAGATTATGCCTTATGCCAGCATCATGAGCGGTGCGCGCCTGGGCAAGCGTAACAAGGTGTACCAGGGAGCCGTCGTGTCGGCGGTTCCTCAGGATTTTGCCTTTACCGGTGAGGAGACCCTGTGTGTGGTGGGTGACGACAATGTCATCCGTGAGAATGCCATCCTGATTCGTGGCACCCATGCCGGCCATGCCACCGTGGTGGGCAACGGCAACTTCGTGATGACCGGCGCACGCCTGTCCCACGATGTGGAGGTAGGCAACCATTGCATTATCGGCAACGGCTCGCAGGTGTCGGGCAACTGCCGTATCGAAGATTGCGCCATCCTCACGTCGAATGTCCTGATGCTGGGCAACACCCGTCTGGGCACGTACTCCGTGGTGCAGAGCGGTTGCCGTTTCACCAAGGATATTCCTCCTTACATCGTGGCGGCACACGACCCCATCGAGTTCTACAGCATCAATACGATGGTGTTGGAGAAAGTGAACTTCTCTGAAACCATCATCAAGCACATTGCACAAGCCTATCGCATTCTCTACAAGGCGAATACTTCCCAGCACGATGCCCTTATCCGCATCCGTGAGCAGATTCCCTATGGGCCGGAGATTGAGCATATCCTCTCGTTTGTAGAGTCTTCCCGTCTGGGCATTATCCATTAAACCGGCAGTGCCGGACCTGTCGCCACTGTCGGGAGAGGGTGGTCAGAACGAATGTCAGTATTGCCGTTCGTTCTGACCACCTTTTTTTGTTTTCCCGTTGCCCGGTATGTGAAAATCTACTATCCATTCATCTATTATGTTAAATCTCTCCTTTTGTGTTAAACCAAGACCCTTTGCAACACTCTAACCCATAAACTTGTACAAGCAACGCAAACGGGTCTGGAGCCTCCCGAACAGGCTCCGTTTTTACCACCAACAAAAGGAAAAAGAACATGAAAACAATCCCATTTTTGACCGTAGCCCTGATGGCTGTCACGCTGAGTATGAATACGGCATTTGCACAGAACCGCTACGCGGCGGGTGCCGGCACCGAGAGCGTCTCTCAGGCGGGACGGCCTGCACGTCCTGAGCGGAAACCTCTTACTGACGAACAACGTATCGAACAACGGGTGCAGAAAATGCAGCGTCGTCTGCTGCTCGATGAGGCTGCCGCCGCCAAGTTTGTCCCGCTCTATACGGAATACCTCCGGGCACTGAACGACTGCCGGAAGGATTGTCCCGGGAAGAAGGCCATCGCATCTGGTCAACCGGCTCAAAAAGAGGTGCTTTCTGACGATGCAATCCGTCAGCAGTTGAAGCACCGCATCCAGATACGTCGTCTGCTGGCCGATACACAAGAGAAGTACCTCGACCGTTTCTCGAAGTTCCTCACCGCACGTCAGTTGGAAATGATCTTCTCGCCCCAGGAAGGCCGTGACAAAGGCAAGCGGCCCCAAGCCTGTCCTGACAGACGTGCAGGGAAACCGGTAGGTTGTCCGTTGCCTGCACCGCATCCGCAACAGCAGGCCGGAAGATGACGGCGGGCTGACACCACACAAAAAAAGGATATACCCTGAAAGTATATCCTTTTTTTTGAGCCTCTTGTCGGATTCGAACCAACGACCCCGAGATTACAAATCACGTGCTCTGGCCAACTGAGCTAAAGAGGCGGGTGGGTAAGCTGACCATATCGCGCCGCTACAACCAACTACCTTTGCTGCGATCAAGCCCTGGAGGATTCGAAGGGAGCTGGCCGTATGGGACTTACCCGTGTTTCTTGTTTGCGGGTGCAAAGGTAGGCATTATTTTTGATTCTGCAAGGCCTCATGCAAAAAAAATGCAATTTGTTGTTGTAGAATGCGTTTTTTAAGACCGATGATACGCTTTTATAGGGATAAAAAATGTACTTTTGCCGAATCTTAACAGTAAGAAGCTACTTTGCCGATGACAACCAACAAACCGACCACACTTCAGGAAGCCGCTTTGCGCTATGGCACCTATATGGGGCTGTACTGGATTCTCAAGTTCACGCTGATACCGCTGGGATTTCAGGTGCCTTTCCTGCACCTGCTTTTCATCGTCTGCACGTTGGCGGTGCCTTTCCTGGGCTATACCTATGTCAAACAGTACCGGGACCGTTACTGCGGGGGAAAGCTGGGATTCGGACGGGGATTCCTGTTCCAGTGGCTCATGTACATTGCCGCCATGATGCTCACATTCTTGGGGCACTATCTGTATTTCCGTTACCTGGACAACGGCTTTCTGGCGGGTGCCTATGAGGCTCAGTTAAGGCTGGCGCAGGAGGTGGCGCAAGGAGAGATGCTGGAGCTCATCGAACAGTCTGTCAAGGTGTTCGAGGAAGTGGCCGCATGGAGTGCCCTCCAGAAGACCTTCTGGCTGGCTTGGCAGAATGTTTTCTATTGTACACCGATTGCCCTGCTGACGGCATGGCTGGTGAGAAAATGAACCTATAAAATATATCAACCCACATGGACATATCAGTAGTCATACCTTTATATAATGAAGAAGAATCCTTGCCCGAACTGCTGGCTTGGATAGACAGAGTGATGAAGGACTATCATTTCACTTACGAGGTGATATTTGTGAACGACGGCAGCACCGACCGCTCCTGGCAGGTGATTGAGGAGCTGAAGGCCGCCCATCCCGAGGTGAGGGGAGTGAAGTTCCGTCGCAACTACGGCAAGTCGCCGGCCCTGTATTGTGGCTTCGAGCGTGCCGAGGGCGATGTGGTCATTACAATGGATGCCGACTTGCAGGACAGCCCCGACGAGATTCCGCAACTGTTCAGCATGGTGATGTATGAAGGATACGACCTGGTGTCGGGGTGGAAGCAGAAGCGTTACGACCCGTTGTCGAAGACCATTCCCACCAAGCTGTTCAATGCCACGGCACGTGCTGTGTCGGGCATCCACAACCTGCACGATTTCAATTGCGGGCTGAAAGCCTATCGCCGCGAGGTGGTGAAGAATATTGAGGTGTATGGCGAGATGCACCGCTACATCCCCTACCTGGCCAAGAACGCGGGCTTCACCCGCATTGGCGAGAAGGTGGTACACCACCAGGCACGCAAGTACGGCAAGACCAAGTTCGGGTTGAACCGTTTCGTCAACGGCTATCTGGATTTGCTGACCTTGTGGTTCCTGTCCACTTTCGGTGTCAAGCCGATGCATATCTTCGGGTTCCTGGGCTCCCTGATGTTTCTGTTCGGTTTTCTGGCAGTGATGGCCGTGGGCGGCATGAAGCTCTACGACATGTATGCGGGCAACCCGTACCGGTTGGTGACGGACAATCCCTATTTCTATTTGGCGCTGACCACGATGGTCATCGGCACACAGCTGTTCCTGGCCGGTTTCTTAGGAGAACTGATTGCGCGTAATTCGCCGGAGCGCAACAAGTACCAAATAGAAAAAGAGCTCTGATTCATGAGACGGTTGTTGTTTTCAGGAGGTGTGGCGGTGGCGGCCCTGTTGCTGGTTCCGTCGTGTGAGGTGGAGAACTGTCCGCCCAACGCCCTGTCGTATGCCTGTTTCAACTTGAAGGACGCCAACGGGCGCAACGTGTCCTTTACCTCGGCGGTGAGTGTCATCGGTGAGACAGAGGCCGGCGGCAAAGACACCATTGTCAACAAGCAGGCCAATGCGCAAAGCTTCAGTCTGCCGTTGAGCTATGCCGACCAGACCCGGTTCATCCTGGTCTATCCCGACCAGACGACAGACACCATCACGGTGACCCACCGCAATATCCCCCACTTTATGAACATCGACTGCGGCTCGATGATGTTCCACGAGGTGCGGGCGGTGCAGACCACCCGTCACTTGATTGACTCGATTGTGATTACCAATCCCCACATAGACAACAATGAAAAAGAGAACTTCCAGATTTATTTCCCTGCTGTGGCTGATTAGTTGCCTGTGTTGGTCGGCCGTGCCTGTGCAGGCACAGCAGCGTCAGGACCGGAAGGACGCTGCCGGCACTCCCACGGAGGTACCTTTCTACCAAGGCATGGCGGTCGGGCTCGAAGTGGCGGGACCCATCAGCCATTATGTGCTGGGCAGTGACATCTTCAATACCGAGCTGCAACTGCAATGCAATCTGAAGAACCGTTTCCTGCCTACGCTGGAAGTGGGGTATGGCAAGACCGACAGCACGAACGATGACAACGACATGCACTACAAGACGTCGGCCCCCTATTTCCGTATCGGGATGGATTACAATGTCTTCCATAAGAAACCCTATTTGCCCGGTTATCTGGCCGTGGGCCTGCGCTATGCCCTGTCCTCATTCAAGTACGATGTGGGTGGGCCTGATATGGAGGACCCTCACTATGGGGGCAGCGTCCCTTTCCGCTACGAAGGCATCAAGAGCAACGCCAGCTGGATAGAGGCCGTGGTCGGTGTGAAAGTACGCATCTACAAGGCGTTCCACATGGGCTGGTCGTTGCGCTACAAGATGAGGCTGAGTGTGGGAGCGACCGAGAACGCCGTCCCTTGGTATGTGCCAGGATTCGGCAAGAACTCGGGTACCGCCTTCAACCTGAACTATCACCTGATGTATAACCTGCCGTTTTAACCGTCATGATGTATTTTGTTGAAGTCATTTTGCTGGCCGTCAGTCTGGCTATCGACTGCTTTACGGTGTCGGTGGCCAGCGGAGCTATCCTGAAGCGCACCTTGTGGCGCACCGTGTTGACCATGGCCTTCTTCTTCGGCCTGTTCCAGGCCCTGATGCCCTTCCTCGGGTGGTTGGGGGCCAGTCGTTTCCAGCATCTCATTGAGGAGTATGACCATTGGATGGCCTTCGGCCTGCTGCTGTTTCTGGGTGTCCGTATGTTGTGCGAGGGTTTTCGCGATGAGGACGACACCCAGCACTTTGACCCTACCCGGATGCGTACCATCCTCTCGTTGGCTGTGGCCACCAGCATCGATGCGTTGGCGGTGGGCATTTCCTTCGCCTTTGCCGGCTACACATCGGTCGGGCAGCTCGGTTTCCCGTTGCTGGCCATCGGGCTTGCCTCGTTTGTCCTGTCTGTGGCCGGCTTCCTCATCGGGGTCTTCTTCGGGCGGCGTTTCCATTTCCGCATGGAGATTTTCGGCGGGCTGGTGCTGATAGGTATCGGAGTGAAGATACTGTTGGAGCACCTGGGAGTATAAGACAATAAGATACAAAAGATAACCATGCAGTCATGAACAGTAAAAGCATCAAGTGGAAGTTGCCCTTTCTGGTTCTGCTCATCGTCGGAACCATTCTGATATTGAGAAATCAGGCCCCTTACCAGACCGACCAGGGGCTGGTGTTCGGCACGATGTATAAAATCACCTACCAGTCGAAGGAGAACCTCCGCGAAACCATCGAGGAGGAGTTGCGGAAGGTGGATTTCGCCCTTTCGCCTTTCAACAAAGCGTCGGTCATCACCCGTATCAATGAGAATACCGACCTGACCCCCGACAGCCTTTTCACGGAGGTGTTCGTCCTGGCCCAGGAGGTGTCGGCGGCTACGGGCGGCGCATTTGACATTACGGTGGCTCCGTTGGTCAATGCATGGGGCTTCGGGTTCAAGACCGGCATGAACGTCGACGAGGCGACGCTCGACAGCCTGCGCAGCCTGGTGGGCATTGGGAAAGTACGTCTGCAGGAGGGGGTCATCGTCAAGGACGACAGTCGGATGATGCTGGATTGCAGCTCCATCGCCAAAGGATACGGTGTGGACTGCGTGGCACGCCTCCTGGACCGCAAAGGGGTGCGCAACTATATGGTGGACATCGGCGGCGAGGTGGTGGTCAAAGGCTGCAACCCCCGCCAGGAAAGCTGGCGCATCGGTATCAACAAACCTGTGGACGACTCGCTGGCCGTCCACAACGAATTGGAGACTGTGTTGGAGATCAGTAATGTAGGGGTGGCCACCTCGGGCAATTACCGCAACTTCTACTACAAAGACGGCAAGAAATATGCCCATACCATCGACCCCCGTACCGGCTATCCGGTGCAGCACAACATCCTCTCGTCTACCGTTGTGGCGGACGACTGCGCTACGGCCGATGCCTATGCCACCGCCTTCATGGTGTTGGGTCTGGACTCCGCCAAGGCAGTCTGTGCCTCCCATCCCGAACTGGAAGCCTATTTCATCTATACCCTCCCCGATGGGAAGAGCGACGTCTATTTCACACCGGGAATGAAGAAATATTTACGATAAGAAATGGGTCGGACCTTCCTCTGAAAATGAATTTTTTCAAAAATCATGCCTTATACTTTGGTTAACTTGAAAAAAAATGGTACTTTCGGAGCAAAATTCTAAATAAAACCTTAAGCTTCATGAAAAAAAATTTCTTTAGCACACTTTGCGCAGGGGTTTCTCTCTGCTTTCTGGCCGCTTGCAGCCAGCCGGGTGAGGTGAAGTCGTACAATGAAGGCATCAACATCATCCCCATTCCACAAAGCCTGACGCAACAGGAAGGCAAGTTCCAACTTTCCGGCAGCACATCGCTGGGGGCCGCTTCGCCCGAAGCCAAGACCATTGCCGAATTCTTCGCTAACAAGATGAAGCAGTCTACCGGCTATTCCATCGGCGTGGGCGAAAAGGGCAACATCTCGCTCAGCATTGACCCTGCACTGGATGTGAACGACGAAGGCTACACCCTGAAGGTGACCCCCCAGTCTGTTGACGTGGTGGGCAAGACCCCGCAAGGACTGTTCTACGGTATGCAGACCTTCATGCAGCTCCTGCCTGCCGAAATAGAAAGCCCCGTCAAAGTGAAAGGCATCGCCTGGACCGCACAGGCCGTGGACATCAAAGACGAGCCCCGCTTCGGCTACCGAGGCATGATGATCGACCCGTGCCGCCACTTCATGCCGGTAGAGAACATCAAGAAATACATTGACGTATTGTCACTCTTCAAAATCAACCGTCTGCACTGGCACCTCACCGAAGACCAGGGCTGGCGCATCGAAATCAAGAAATATCCCAAGCTGACCGAAATCGGTTCGAAGCGCATTGACGGCGAAGGTACCGAGCACGGCGGTTTCTACACCCAGGAAGAGGTGAAGGACATCGTGAAATATGCTGCCGACCGCTTCATCACCATCATTCCCGAGCTGGAAATCCCCGGTCACGAAATGGCCGCCATCTCGGCCTATCCCGAGCTCTCCTGCAAGGGCGAACAGCACGACCCGCGTATCATCTGGGGGGTGGAAGACATCGTGATGTGTCCGGGTAAGGAAGACATGTTCAAGTTCCTGGCCGATGTCATCGATGAAATGGTGCCTTTGTTCCCCAGCGAATACTTCCATATCGGTGGTGACGAATGTCCGAAGGTCAGCTGGAAGAACTGCCCGCTCTGCCAGAAGCGCATCCAGCAGGAAGGCTTGCGCGGCGACAAGAAGCACACGGCCGAAGAACGCCTGCAGAGCTACGTCATCCAGCGCATGGAGAAATACCTCGAAAGCAAGGGCAAGAAGATCATCGGTTGGGATGAGATCCTCGAAGGCGGTCTGGCTCCTTCGGCCACAGTGATGTCATGGCGTGGCGAAGAGGGCGGTATCGCTGCCGCGCTCATGGACCACAGTGTCATCATGACACCGGGCGGAAACGGTATGTACCTCGACCATTATCAGGGCGACTCGAAGATTGAGCCGGTCACCATCGGCGGTTACACCACCCTCGAAAAGACGTATAGCTACAACCCGCTGCCCGACACACTGGCCACGATGGGCAAGGCCTCTTACGTGTTGGGCGTACAGGGCAACTGCTGGGCCGAATATATGTACACCGAAGCCATCCGCGACTACCGTTCGTTCCCGCGCATCATCGCCATCTCCGAAATCGGTTGGAGCAATAACGACCGCAAGGACTACAAGGACTTCGAACGCCGCATCAACAATGCCTACGTCCGTCTGGATGAGTATGGCATCAACTACCACATCCCGCAGCCCGAACAGGAAAACGGCTCCTGCAACTTCATCGCCTTTACAGACAAGGCTACGCTGGCCTTCACGACCACCCGTCCTGAAACCATGGTCTATACGCTCGATGGCACCGACCCCACCGCTGCCTCTGCTGTTTATAGCGGACCTATCGAGATTACCCAGACTACTACCCTGAAGATTGCCACCGCACTGCCCTCGGGCAAGCTCAGCCCCATCCGCACCATCGAAGTGGAAAAACAGGAACTGGCGCCGGCCAAGGAAGTCAGTGCCCCGACACAGCCGGGCCTCAAGATGGATGTCTATGACGGCATGTACCTCGATGTGAAGGCTTTCGCAGCCGCCAACCCGCAGCCGCGTGAGACCAAGGTGATTCAGGAAACCCGTGCCCTGACCGCACAGACACCGGCGCCCGAATCCATGCGTGGCGTGAAGCAGTATGCGGCCATTGCCAATGGTTATGTGAACATCCCCGAAGACGGTGTCTACTACTTCTCTTCCGAACTCGAAGAAGTCTGGATTGACGGCAAGCTGCTCATCGACAACGGTGGTGAGGTGAAACGCTTCTCCCGTAAAGACAAGTCGGTGGCTTTGGCCAAGGGCCTGCACGACATCAAGGCCGTCTTCCTCGGCCATATTGTGGGCGGCTGGCCTTCCAACTGGAACGACGGTGCCATCCGCATCCGTAAGGCCGACCAGGAGAAATTCCAGAAAATCAAAGGCGACATGCTTTGTGTGGAAAAATAAGGAGGCCGGGAAGTAAATAGGAAACCTCCTTCGCTTCCCCGTCAGGGAGGAGCCGGCACCGATGTTCATTGTGTGGTGCCGGCTCCTTTCGTTTTATGGATATAAACGCTACAATTGAAATCCAAATCACCATGAAACTCAAGACCATCTTTTTGCTCGGCTGCTCGCTGTTGGTGGGCGCACTCCGGGCGCAGACTCCGATCACGGTGCCCCTCTGGCCCGACGGAGCTCCCAATACGAATGAAATGACCGGTGAGAAACCCGACGGCACCCTGCACGTCACCTCGCCGACACTGGACGTTTATCCGGCTGCCTGCCCCAACGGACTGGCCATCGTGATGTGCCCTGGCGGAGGGTATCACCACCTGGCCATGAACCATGAGGGACACGACATGGCGGCCTGGTTCAACACCCTGGGCATCACCTATGCCGTACTTACCTACCGTATGCCCAACGGACACCGGGAGGTCCCCTTGAGCGATGCGCAGCAGGCCTTGCGGCTCATGCGCCGCCGTGCGCAGGAATGGGGCATCCGCCAGGTAGGCATCATGGGCGCTTCTGCCGGCGGACACCTGGCCAGCACGGCAGCCACCCATTTCACCGATGCCGAAACCCGTCCCGATTTCCAGATACTGTTCTATCCGGTGGTCACCATGCATCCGGACAACACCCACATGGGCTCGCACAACAACCTGTTGGGGCAGGAGGCCACGAAGGAGGCCGAAGATCTGTTTTCCAACGAACGGCAGGTGACGCCGCAAACCCCTCCCGCCTTCATCATGCACAGCACCGACGACAAGTCGGTACCAGTGACCAACAGCGTCGACTACTATCTCGCCTTGCTGGCCAATGGCGTGTCGGCCAGTCTGCACATCTATCCGGTGGGCGGACACGGCTGGGGCTTCCGCGACCGTTTCCCCTACAAGCGCCAATGGACGGGCGAACTCGAAAAATGGCTGCGCGAGACCACATTTTAAGGGCCTCATTGTTTGCAGAATAAAAGAAAAGTAGTACCTTTGCGCCGCCAATACGAGATGTTGGCATAATTCAAATCATTCATATCAATAAAAACAAAAGTTAAGAAATGGCAACTAAAATCAGATTGCAGAGAAGAGGACGCAAGAGCTATGCGTTCTATTCAATTGTTATTGCTGACGCAAGAGCACCACGTGATGGTAGATTTACTGAAAAAATTGGTACTTACAACCCGAATACCAATCCTGCCACAGTAGATTTGAATTTTGAACGTGCATTGCATTGGGTAATGGTAGGTGCGCAGCCTACTGACACAGTGCGTAACATCCTGTCTCGCGAAGGTGTCTACATGAAGAAGCACCTCTTGGGCGGTGTCGCCAAGGGCGCATTTGATGAAGCTACTGCCGAAGCCCGCTTCAACGCTTGGAAAGAAAACAAGCAGGCCGGTCTGGACGCTCAGCGCGCTAAGGAAGCAGAAGCCAAGCAGGCTGCTGCAAAGGCACGTCTGGAAGCTGAAAAGAAAGTGAACGAAGAAATCGCCAAGAAGGTGGCCGAGAAGAAGGCTGCCGAAGCTGCCGCCAAGGCTGAGGCCGAGGCTGCCGCCAATGCCGAAGCTGCTGCAGAAGCCACTGAAGCTCCTGCCGAAGCCTGATTCGTTTTTTCGACAGAAAACCGTAAAAGCGGATAAGTCCTCCTCACCGGAGCGGCTTATCCGCTTTTTTTCGTGGGTACTTGCCGCCTGTCCTGTCGTTTCTTATTGGCTCTTCGACCGCAGTTCCGATAAATACATTATTTTTGTGTCCTATATATAGGAAAAACAGACAACGAATGAATATGCTATGAACAAGAATGCGAAGAATGCGAAAATCTATCCGGACTTACCGGACAACTATCCGCTCTGCCTGCACACCGACTGCCCGATGGCAGACCATTGCCTGCGCCAGCTGGCCTTCCGCCGTCATGCCGAACTGGGCCTGTACCTCCGACTGGTGAATCCGTCCCAGTGCACGCGGCAGTCCGGTTGTCCGCATTACGTGAGCAATCGGCCTGTAAAGTTCGCCAAAGGATTCACCAACTTCAAGCAATCGATGTACCCCGCCCAGTATGACAGGTTCATGACCATCCTCATCGCCCACTATGGGCGCAACCAGTACTTCAGCCGTAGGAGGGGTGATATTGTCCTCTCTCCCGAGGAGCAGGAGCTCATCCGGTCTATCCTTGTTCGGGTAGGAGTAGACCACCCGATGGAGTTCGACCAATACATCGAAGCCATCAACTGGATACCTTAGTCAGTAGAAGCCTTCTGGTACTGGAGTTTATGTTGATTAAACTTCCAGTACCAGTAGACATAAACTGCAGTACCAGACAGCTGTCACTGTAAGAGATACTGACAGGCCTTCCAATGAACCTTCCATTACCCCCTGAATACAAAAGGATGGTGTGATTTTTAGAAAGTGTGAGGTGAACCGATAGAAGTCTAAATGCAGCGTGTTCAATGAGTCTTTTAACTCAAGTTTCGGATTTAGGGTTCAGGCCGTCTGAGCGATTCTTTGCATGGCCTTGAGACTGCGGTTGTCCCGTATGATTTGCTCCATCAATTCGTTCTCATCAATGGTGAAAATCTCAGCCACGATTGCTATTACGTCCATAATGATTGACCAGATCTTTTCCACAACTGTGGGTTCGTGCACCCCCTCATATATGTCGGCAAACAATCCTCCAAAGGTCTCTATGTCTAAACCTATGGCATTAGCCTGAATCCGAAACTTGAGGAAGTAATATTTTGAAGTGGGTTTTGATGTGATAGAAAACGGATGAATGGATGTGATAATTGTTAAAAGGCAAAGAAAAGTATGCTTTTATTTTTCGGTGAACGGCTTTTTTTTATCTTTGTCGAAAAATAAAAGCATATTTGTTATGGCGAAGATAATTGGAAGGAACAAGGAAATCAAAGAGTTACATACTCTTTATAAGAGTGACCAGGCTCACCTGGTGGCCATATATGGCAGACGCAGGGTTGGAAAGACTTTTCTGGTTGACCAAGCATTAAGCGGAAAGATAACTTTCCGTCATGCAGGATTGTCTCCCGTAGATGAGGCAGGGAAAAAGAATCTCATGTCCGAACAGCTCAAGCATTTCTACCATTCCCTGCTCCTACAAGGTATGCCCAAAAGTCATGTACCCACATCGTGGCTCGAAGCATTCTTTATGTTAAGCATGCACCTGCAGAAAAATGATACAGGCAGAAAACAGGTTGTTTTTCTTGACGAACTGCCATGGCTGGATACGCCTCGATCGGGATTCCTCACTGCATTTGAGGGATTCTGGAACACATGGGCATGTCATCGAGACAACATAATGGTGATAGTTTGCGGCAGTGCCAATTCGTGGATTCTCGACAAACTGATTAACAACCATGGTGGACTGTACGGCAGGACAACACACATCATCAAATTATCTCCTTTCACGCTCAACGAATGTGAGCAGTTCTTCAAGAGCAAGAATGTTCCTATATCCAGATACGACATTGTTCAGAGCTACATGATATTCGGCGGAGTGCCTTATTACCTGAATTATTTCGACCCTCAGCTGAGTCTTTCCCAGAACGTGGATAGGTTGTTGTTTGCCAACGACGGAAAGTTGAAGGATGAATACGACAGGCTGTTTTCATCCGTATTCTCTTCTCCCGACGACATGAAGGCAATCGTCAACTGTGTAGGTAGAAGGCATTCGGGTTATATGCGCAAGGAAATATCGGCTTTCACGGGAATAGAAGACAGTGGAAACCTTTCCGACAAGCTGAAGGCTCTTGTTGCCAGTAATTTCATTATAGAATATGTACCGTTTGGAGAGAGTTTACGCAATACCCATTACAAATTAGTTGACCCCTTCTGCCGATTTTGTCAGGCGTATGTAAATGACCTTCGTCATATCCCCGAGGATTATTGGACACAGAACATGGATTCCCAGCCGGTAATCAGTTGGAGAGGAACTGCATTTGAGGAGGTATGCCTTAATCACATAGTCCAGATAAAGAGGGCGTTGGGCATTGCAGGAATCAGCACCGAACAGTCGTCGTGGATTCAAAAAGGTGATGACAACAAAGAGGGGATACAAATTGACCTTATCATAAAACGCAAGGATAACATTTATAACCTCTGTGAGATAAAGTTCTACAGTGAGGACTTTACTGTAGATAAGTCATACCACTCCAAACTGGTACATCGCAAGAATATCTTGCTCGAACATATTCCCCGAAAAGCCGCAATACACAGTACGCTCATCACGACATACGGTCTGACGCGCAATGAGTATAGCAGTGATTTCATTAACGTAGTGACCATGGATGATTTGTTCTTTTAGCTGATAATACTGTAACAGCATGCTCCGATTCTTCCATTTTGATGGTATAGAGAGCAAAGTGATAATAACTACCAATACGCAATTCATTTATGATGAAGATATAATGGTGTTCTTTTAATCGCCATTAGGATAAAGAGCATGAAAAGTGAACGGATATCCCCGTTTTGGGTGGATATAAGCCGTTTTTCAGCAATAGCATAAAAAAGACAGGAAGAAATGGCTCTTCCTGTCTTCAGTTATTATTTAGGGATAGTCATTTAATTCCTTCAATCTGATTTAACCGGCAGACTATCCCATAT
>CAMAFR010000002.1 GCA_945833835.1 uncultured Bacteroides sp. | reverse complement strand
GGTGGATACGCATCTGTCTGCGGATTTCTCCGAGTATCTTGTCCAGCAAAGCAAGCAGTCTCCTTGTCATCTTTCGCGTCTGCTTGTGAGTATGCTTGCGCTGCCTCCTGTAAGCCAGGTTCGCTTTCTCAATGTCATTATACTTCGTTCTCAATCTATGTTCGCCAAGCTGGGAACTGATGTCACACATCATCGTGTAGGCTTTTTCCGTACACTCCCAAAGCAGCTTCACGTCAGTGGGGAAACGCATCAGACTTTCATAGCAGCTTGCATCCGTATAGACTGTATCAAGATCCTTCATGTATGGTTTCCAAGCATCTGCCAGTATCTGCTGCTGCTCTTGGACCTTCAACTTCCTGGAAAGCTCCAACAATATGCTGTCAATCAGCTTGTAGTTTGTCAACGGGTCCTCAGGACTAATCCTGATGCCGCAGAAGATTTGATAATGGATGTTCCCATTCAGAGCCTCCATCAGCTTTGGAGCGGATAAACCGGTATACATCTTCAGAAATGCCAACGCAACCTTACCTTCTGGAGTGAAGAAGGACTTTCGTCCTCTTTTAACCCTTTTGTGCATCGGATGCTCTTCGATCAGATTAAACGATATAGCCATCTCACGAAGAGGAAGGAGTGACTTGATGCGTCCAAGTTCTGAGGTCTTGAAGGTTTCTGCATATCTCTGATAAAAATCAAACTCTGTAAATGCAATCTCTTGCTGAATTGCGGATAAATTTCGTATCTTTGCCATGAGGTTTTCAACTTCATTTCCCCCGAAATAGGCCTTTTTCCACAGCATTCGGGGGAATTTTTTATTTTCCTACGAAGATACGATATATTTACCATATTGACAATCAAATGGTTGCATTTATTATGTTAATTTCATGACTATCCCTATATAGGCAGAACTTTTCTTACATACGGACACACTTTTCTTGAAGTAAGTTTTTAGATTACTCATAGCTGATAAATTTTAAATGATTAAATAAATGGGATTTTGTAAACGAACACTGCAAAGCTATATGTTTAATTTGAATTATCAAAACAAACTGTATTTCAATACTTTGCAAACATTTGCATAATTCAAAAATTATTTTATGGCATAATAATCAATAGATTGGTACTGCATATAAGTATTTCCCCCAAAAACGCACATACCACAAACTACAAGCCATATCATGCCTTTTTAAAAAGATAAATTTCTACTGACCCATAAATCAACCATAAGCACCAGAGTCATGGAGAATTAAAAAAAGGCTCTATCTCGTTAGAGATGAGCCTTTTTGTTTGTGGACCAGCTAGGGCTTGAACCTAGGACCTCCAGATTATGAGTCTGTTGCTCTAACCAACTGAGCTACAAGTCCAATGCATAGGTGATTTCCTAAAGCGGTGCAAAAATAAGGCTTTACGAGTAATTCTCCAACTTTTATGCCGAAAAAATCTATAAAAAAGAAAAAACCAATGACCCATTGCAAGATAGTTTGTATTTTTGCAACCGCTAAGACAACCCGCTTACATTTTTAATATAGATAAACCACTGCTTATGCCTGAAACCGCACAGAAGACTGTCCTGACCGGACTGACCGACGAAGAAGTACGATCGAGCCGGGCCCAACATGGAGACAACAGCCTGACACCTCCTCCACGCCCTTCGATGTGGAAATGCTATCTGGAAAAATTTGAAGACCCT
The DNA here is from genome assembly GCA_945833835.1 of uncultured Bacteroides sp. GTDB lineage: Bacteria > Bacteroidota > Bacteroidia > Bacteroidales > Bacteroidaceae > Phocaeicola. Next base: position 88,909 of record CAMAFR010000002.1, on the reverse strand, counting down.
GTGATACGGGTACTGCTGGTGGCAGCCGCCCTGTCGCTCCTCATCGCCTGCATCGAGAAGGAATTCGCCGAAACCATCGGCATCTTCTGCGCCATCTTTCTGGCCACCGGCATCGGGTTCTGGTTTGAATACGATGCCCGTCGCAAATTCGACCTGCTGAACGCCGTGAATGAGGATACCCCGGTCACGGTGACCCGCAACGGGAAAGTGTGTGAGATTCCCCGCAAAGAGGTAGTGACAGGCGACATTGTCTGGCTGAATACCGGCGAGGAAATTCCTGCCGACGGTTGGCTGCTGGAGGCTGTCTCACTCCAAGTGAACGAATCGGCACTGACCGGCGAGCTGATGGTACACAAGACGGTACGACCGGCCGACTTTGACCAAGAGGCCACTTATCCTTCCAACCGGGTGCTGCGGGGCACTACCGTCACCGACGGGCACGGCGTAATGCGGACAGACCGGGTGGGCGATGCGACCGAAATAGGAAAAGTGGCCCGTTCCGCCACCGAAGACAACGGCACGCAGACACCGCTGAACCAACAGCTGGAACGGCTGGCCAACCTGATAGGCAAAGCCGGCTTCACCATTGCCACCCTGACCTTCATAGTGTTTACCGCCAAAGACCTGTGGACGTACTTTGACTGGCACGACGCCAATGGCTGGCACACCTGGATGGACGTGGTGGGCATCGTACTGAAATACTTCATGATGGCTGTCACGCTGATTGTGGTAGCCGTGCCCGAAGGACTCCCGATGAGCGTCACGCTGAGCCTTGCGCTGAATATGCGCCGGATGCTGAAGACCAACAACCTGGTGCGCAAAATCCACGCCTGTGAGACCATGGGGGCCGTGAATGTGATTTGCACCGACAAGACGGGGACACTGACCCAAAACCTGATGCAGGTGGACGACTGCCGATTGGACACCAGTGACCCGAAACGGATAGCCGAAGGCATTGCCGCCAACTCCACCGCCTTTCTGGAAGAGAACGATGCCGGTACACGACCAACCGGTGTGGGCAATCCTACCGAAGTAGCCCTGCTGCTCTGGCTGCGCGAACAAGGTGAAGACTATCTGGCCCTGCGCGAAGGTGCCGGCATCCTCCACCAGCTGACTTTCTCTACCGAACGAAAATACATGGCGACACTGGTCGACTCTCCGCTGACCGGACAACGGACGCTCTACATGAAAGGTGCTCCTGAAATCGTGATGGAGCACTGCCGGATGACCGAGGAAGACCGGCGGCAGACGGAACAGACACTGCTTGGATGGCAACAAAAGGCCATGCGTACGCTGGGACTGGCCTACCGCATCGTAAAAGAGGCGGAACCGACCGACTGCCGGCAATTGGTGGAAGCCGGGGAACTGACCTTTCTGGGCATTGTGGCCATCAGCGACCCGGTACGTCCCGATGTGCCCGAAGCCGTACACCGTTGCCGCCAGGCAGGCATCGACATCAAGATTGTGACCGGTGACACGCCGGGCACCGCCACCGAAATAGCCCGGCAAATAGGCCTGTGGCAACCCGACGATACCGAACGCCACCGCATCACCGGAACGGAGTTCGCGGCCATGAGCGATGAGGAAGCCTTGCTCCGGGTGGCGGATTTGAAGGTGATGAGCCGCGCCCGACCGGCTGACAAGCAACGGCTGGTACGCCTGCTGCAACAGAAAGGGGCCGTGGTGGCCGTCACAGGCGACGGCACCAACGACGCGCCGGCATTGAACCGCGCACAGGTAGGCCTGTCTATGGGGTCGGGTACCTCGGTGGCCAAGGAAGCCAGCGACATCACCCTGCTCGACGACTCGTTCAACAGCATCGCCACCGCCGTCATGTGGGGGCGTTCGCTCTACAAGAACATACAGCGTTTCATCGTGTTCCAGCTCACCATCAACGTAGTGGCCCTGCTCAGCGTATTGCTGGGAGCCTTCTGCGCCACCGAGCTTCCCTTGACCGTCACCCAAATGCTATGGGTCAACCTGATTATGGACACGTTCGCCGCCATGGCACTGGCCTCTGTGCCGCCGACCGCCGATGTGATGAAGGAACGCCCCCGACGGCCTGCCGACTTCATCATCACCCCGGCCATGCGTAACAATATCTTAGGAACGGGACTGGCCTTCCTCGGCCTGCTGGCAGGAGTGCTGATAGGATTGGGACAACTGCCCGGCGGCATGACCACCCACCGGCTGACGGTGTTCTTCACGCTGTTCGTGCTGCTCCAATTCTGGAACCTGTTCAATGCCGGTGTCTTCGGCACTTGCCACTCGGTGTTCAGCGACGCACGTCGGGCACGGGGACTGCTGGGAGTAGCCGCGCTTATCCTGGCAGGACAGGTAGTGATTGTGACATTCGGCGGAGAGGTCTTCCGAACCGAACCGCTCTCGGTGACCGAATGGGCCGGATTGCTGGCAGCCACCTCGGCAGTGCTGTGGATAGGAGAGCTGAAACGAGCCGTCAAAAGAAGAAAAAACTGAATACCGCTAACAGATAAAAGAAACAAGAGCCATGCACCCCATCCTGAAAAACATCATCTTTGACCTGGGAGGCGTCTTGCTGGACCTGGACATGGAGCGTTGCTTCAACGCATTCGAACAGGCCGGTCTGACCGATGTCCGCCGGTGGCTGACCGGCACCAACGAACTGGGCTTCTTCAGCGACTACGAATGTGGCCGCATCTCTACCGAAGCCTTCCGCCGGCAGTTGCGCAGCCGGCTGGCAGCGACCGTCACCGACGAGGAAACAGACCGGATATGGAACTCCATGCTGGTCAGCATCCCTCAAGAAAAGCAGGCACTGCTGGAAGAGCTGACCCGGCACTACCGGCTGTTCCTGCTGAGTAACACCAACGAGCTGCACTGGCAACACTGCACGGAACACGTGTTCCGTGCCAATGGGAAAGACGTACTGTCCTGCTTTGACCGGACCTTCCTTTCCTTCCGTATGGGCATGGCCAAACCAGACGTGGAGATTTTCAGCACCGTGGTGCGTGAAGCCGGTCTGGAAGCGTCAGAGACCCTGTTTATCGACGACGCACCTGCCAACTGCACCGCAGCCGGACAGGCAGGACTGCACGCCCTGCATTACCGCCCGGGCACCGGCTTGCGGCAATTGCTCAACACCGTGCTGCCATGACACTGATTACCGAACTTCCACCCGCCACACCCGTGCCACCTCTGGCCGCCACCATCGGTTGCTTTGACGGGGTGCACCGCGGACACCGCTACCTGATAGCGCAAGTCTGCCGGGAAGCCCGCCGGAGAGGCATGAGAAGCGCACTGATTACCTTCCCCGAACACCCGAGGAAAATCATGCAGTCGGACTTCCGCCCACAACTGTTGTGCAGCCCGCAGCAGAAGACGGCACTCATCAGCCGGCAGGAGGCAGACTATTGCCTGCTGTTCCCATTCACGACCGCCGTGGCACAGCTGTCGGCCTTCGACTTCATGCAGCAGCTCAAACAGCGGTTCAACGTGTGTGTGCTCGTCATCGGCCACGACCACCGTTTCGGCCACAACCGCAGCGAAGGGTTCGAAGACTATTGCCGCTACGGACGGGAGCTGGACATGGAGATTGTGCGGGCCGAAGCCCTGACGGAAGACGGGACAGCCATCAGTTCCTCTCTCATCCGCCACCTGCTGCAACACGGAGAGGTGGCGAAGGCCAACCGCTACCTGGGCTATGCCTACGAACTGGAAGGCACCGTCACGACCGGACACCAGGTAGGACGACGGCTGGGGTTCCCTACCGCCAACCTGCACCTTTCGTGCGGCGACAAACTGATTCCGGCCAACGGTACGTATGCCGTGACCGCCGAAACGGGCGGACAGCGGTATGCCGCCATGATGAACATCGGTTTCCGCCCCACCATCGACAACGGCAACGACCGCAGCTTAGAGGTACACTTGATAGACTTTTCCGGCAACTTGTACGGGAAAGACCTGAAAGTGCAGTTGACGGATTACCTGCGTCCCGAACGGAAATTCGGTTCGACCGATGAACTCGTCCGGCAATTGGAGCAGGACCGGGAACTGGCACGCCTGAAGGCGGCACAAGCAGCCACCGATAACGCAATGAAGCTATAAAAAGACATGAAAAAGAAATACTACGTGGTGTGGAAAGGAGTGAATCCGGGAGTCTACGCTTCCTGGACAGAGTGCCAGCTCCAGATAAAGAACTTCAAAGGGGCACTCTACAAATCATTCGACAGCCGGGAGAAGGCCGAACGGGCCTTAGAAATGCCTGCCCACTGTTTCCTGCAACAGAAACGCACCGCCGAGAAGCCGGAAACACCGCAACTGCCGGCTGGTTTCGACCTCCATTGCCTGGCAGTAGACGCCGCTTGCAGCGGAAACCCCGGCCCGATGGAGTACCGCGGTGTCTATCTCCAGACGGGACAGGAGGTGTTCCATTTCGGCCCTACCTATGGGACCAACAATATCGGAGAGTTCCTTGCCATCGTCCACGGGCTGGCCCTGCTCCAGCAGAAAGGACTGTCCATGCCCATCTATTCGGACAGCCGCAATGCCTTGAGCTGGGTGAAACAGAAGAAATGCAAGACGAAACTGGAGCGGAACGCCAAGACAGCGGCACTGTTTGACCTGATAGAAAGAGCCGAGCAATGGCTGCACACACACACCTACACCACCCCGCTGCTGAAATGGGAAACCGAACACTGGGGGGAGGTACCCGCCGACTTCGGAAGAAAATAACCGTTTCCCCCTTTCCTGAAAAGCAACCTAAAACAACAAGACATGAAAAAAAGATTGGTCTACCTGCTTTCCTTCTTTGCAGTGTTTCTGGGCTACTTCCTCTTGCAGAAACCTGCTTTTATGCTGTACAACGACGCTGTCGGAAAAGCATACTCCGTAGGAGAGTTCCTGCAAGTGACAGGCCACGGTGCCTCCCTCGACATCACCACCGCCGCCTACCTCACAGTACTGCCCTGGGTGGCGGTAGGGATAAGCATCTGGTACAGGAAACTGCCGCTCCGCCGATGGCTGTGCGGATACATCCTGCTGGTCTGCCTGATCACGGCCATCATCTTTGTGGCCGACATGGCCCTCTACCCGTTCTGGGGCTTCAAGCTCGATGCCTCGGTCTTCTTCTATCTTGACTCGCCCAAGAATGCGGCTGCCAGTGTGTCCACCGGTTTCCTGCTGACGCACATCGCCGTTATCCTGCTGCTGACCGCACTGACCGCACTGCCGCTCATCCGCATCACCCCACCGCAACTGCCGGCTGTGCGACACCGGATAGGGGGCTCATTGGGAATGCTTCTGACGGCCGGCCTGCTGTTTGTCCTGATACGGGGAGGGGTCACCGAATCGACCGCCAACATCGGGCAGGTCTATTTCTGCAATGACCAGTTCCTGAACCATTCGGCCGTCAATCCGGCCTTCAGCCTGTTGTCATCGGCGGGAAAGACCAAAGACTTTGCCGACCAGTTCAATTTCTTCGAGGAGCCCCAACGCCGGGCACTGTTCGAAGGGCTGTATCCCACCCAGGGAAAGAACCGGCTGGAACTGCTCAATACCCGTCGTCCGAATGTGCTGATTGTCTTGATGGAAGGTTTCGGGAGTTCGTTTGTCGCCTCTTTGGGCGGTGTCCAGGGAGTCAGCCCCTACTTGGAGCGCCTCTCCAAAGAAGGGGTCTGGTTCACCCACTGCTATGCCAACAGCTTCCGCACCGACCGGGGCACCGTATGTGCCCTCAGCGGCTATCAGAGCTTTCCCACGCTCTCGGTCATGAAGATGCCGGTCAAGAGCCGTACCCTGCCCTCCATTGCCGGGAAACTGGCCGGGCTGGGATACCAGACGGATTTTCTGTACGGAGGTGACATCAATTTCACGAACATGAAAAGCTATCTGCTCCAAAGCGGCTACCAGCGACTGACAGCCGACACGGACTTTCCCATCACCCGACGGCAGAACCCTTGGGGCGTGAACGATGACATCACGTTCGACCATCTGTACAACGTCTTGAAGGAACGGCCTGCCGGACGCTGGCACACGGCTTTCCTCACACTGAGCAGTCATGAACCGTTTGAAGTGCCTTATCACCGGCTGGACGAGAAGCGGGAGAACGCCTTTGCCTATACCGACGAGTGTTTGGGCCATTTCGTCGACCGGCTGAAACGTCTGCCGCTGTGGAAGGACCTGCTGCTCATCTGCCTGCCCGACCACGGGTTCTTCTATCCCGACACGCAGGGCAGCACCCACGACATGCGCACCCATCGCATCCCGATGTTATGGCTGGGCGGAGCCGTCAGACAACCGATGGTCATCGACCGGCTGATGAACCAGACCGACCTGGCCGCCACCCTGCTGGCACAGCTGGGCATTGACCATTCGGACTTCAACTTCAGCCGCAACGTGTTGGGCGAGGAGTACACCTATCCGTTTGTCTACTACACTTTCAACAACGGCTTTGCCTTTGCCGACAGCACCGGCTATACGCTGGTCGACAACACATCGGGGAAAGTCATGGACGAATCGTCTGCCAAAGGAAGTGCCCGACGCATCGAGCTGGGCAAGGCCATCCTGCAAAGTTCCTATGACGACCTCGGGCGGCGGTAAGGCCGCTCACACCGTGGCCCGCAGGATTTCCCGCTTGCCACCCGGAGGACCGGGCAGACGCTCCACGCGGAAGCCTGCCGCCTGCAACATACGGCGGACCGCGCCTTTGGCACAATAGGTGGTGAGGACACCTGCCGGACGCAAGGCCGCATACAAGCCGTCGAACAACACCTGGCTCCACATCTCGGGCTGTTTCTCTGGGGCGAAAGCATCAAAGTAGACGACATCGTAAGACGCAGGGGCAAAACGGTAGGAGGTGAAATCGGCGGCAATCTTGTGCAATGTGAACGAAGGGGTCAGCCGGACCTTACGCCCCCATTCGGCCTCATGCAGGGCCAGAAAATCGGCCGCTCTCTCCGGGCAGACCTGTGCCGGATAATTGACCTGCCGCACCAGCTCTGCCGGCAGCGGATACTGCTCAAGTGTGGTGAAACAGACCTCCCGACGGCTGCGGTCGGCCTCCAGCAGGGTGAGGAAGGCGTTCAACCCCGTACCAAAGCCTATCTCCAGCACCGCAGGAGCGGCAGCGGGCGAATGCTTCAGCCCTTCGTTGATAAAGATGTGTTCCGATTCGGTCAATGCGCCTTTCACGGAATGATAATGTTCGTCCAGTCCGGGGACAAACAAGGTATGACTGCCGTCGGCCGTCGTTTGGAGCAGCCTGTGCTGCATGGTATCCTTCATCATAAACGTATGCTATATTTTTAGGTTGGTCAGAACAGCCGGAACAAGCCCAGCGCCCCCGCCACCAGCAAGGCATAACGGAGCAATTTGCCGATGCTCATGGCAATGGTCACTACCCACACGTTGGCCCGCATCAGTCCCAAGACCACCAGTATGGCATCCCCTATCACCGGCAGAAACGAGAAGAGGGCCATCCATGCGCCACGCCCGTGGATGAAACGCCTGGCACGTTCGAGGTGCTGCGGGCTCACTCCCAGGTATTTCTCAATCCACCCCGATTTGCCCAGATGCCCTATCCAGTAACAGGTCAGCCCTCCGGCTGCGTTTCCTACCGTCGTGGCCAAGGTGGCGCCGATAGGGTCAAGCCCCAAACCGACACAAGCCACCAAGACGGCCTCTGAACTGAAAGGCAGCACCGTGCCCGCCAGGAAGGCAGAGACAAACAGCCCCACATATCCCCAACTGGTCAATAACTGAAGAAATGCATCCATACGTTCACTACACAAACAGACAGCCACCCGACGGCGGACAGGAGGAAAAGCACATTCATGAACCGCGAGAAACGGAACGAGAAAACATAGGCACCGCTCACCGCCCCCAGCACCAACTGAAGGGTGAGCAGATCTACATAATACTGGGGCTGCAACAGCAACAACAGGCCTCCCCACAGCTGCACCAACACCCATATATGGAGGTAGATGCGCCTCTGCACCTTGTCCTTATAAGAGAAGGAGAACACATAGCCGCAGCTCATCACCGACAGGCACAGCACCAGCCCCAATCCGAGCCAGTGCGGCCATTCGAGTGCGGAATAGTCCACCGGCTGTATGTCTGCAAACCGGTGCAGCTGCGACGCCAGGCGGGTGAAGTCACCCATATAGGCACAATAGCCCCCATACAGCCAATAAGGAAGCACCAGCCCCGACAACCCGGCAAAGAACGTGCGCGCCGTGAACGAACGGGAATACAACAGCAGCAGGTAGATGACCGGCAGGAAACATATATAATAAGGTATCACCCAGGTGATGAGTCCTAAGCAGAAAAAGGTGTGGAACACGAACAACGGGGCATGAAGCGACTCGTAGCTGCGCAGCAGCCCCACCATCATGCGCAGAAACAAGACCGGCACCACGCACCGGATGTCAGCGACATGCAGAAAAGGGAACGCCGAACAATACAGCAGATAGAGAGAGGAAGGGAACGTGGAACGGGCATGGACCAGCGAAAAGCGGGTAGTCATTTCTATCAGCAGATAAGCGATGACGGCACAGGCTATCCAGGCAGGAAACCCCTCCCTGACCTCACACGTCACCCCCCACAGCAGCAACGCTGTCAAACTGGCTACCGACAGCGTGAACCGTCCGGTAACGACTTTATACTGAAAACTGTCCCTGTATGTCCGCATCCGTCACCAGCCTCCTCCCCCTACGTCATCAAAGGTCGAAACCGATATCCGAACGGAAGTACTTCTTCTCGAAACCGATTTTTCCGGCATTGGCAAACGACAGGGCCAACGCCTCCGCCTTGTCGGCACCGTAGGAGCTGACAGCGATGACACGTCCGCCGTTGGTCACCACCCGGCCGTCTTTCAAGGCAGTGCCGGCATGGAACACGATGCTGCCGCCGGCTTTCGCCTCGTCTATGCCGGTAATGGGGAAGCCTTTCTCGTAAGCTTCGGGATAGCCACCAGACACCAGCATGACGCAAACGGCCGCACGGGAGTCGATTTCGAGCGTCTTCTCATCCAAGGTCCCCGTAGCCACCCCTTCGAAGAGGTCTACCAGGTCACTCTTGATGCGGAGCATGACACTTTCGGTCTCCGGATCTCCCATACGCACATTGTACTCAATCACCATCGGGTCGCCCTTCACGTTAATCAATCCGAAGAAAATAAAGCCCTTGTAGTCGATGCCTTCGGCTGCCAGCCCTTCCACCGTCGGACGGATAATGCGGTCTTCCACCTTCTGCATCCATTCCGGCGTAGCAAACGGAACCGGTGATACCGAGCCCATACCGCCGGTATTCAGGCCCTTGTCACCCTCGCCGATGCGCTTGTAGTCCTTGGCCTCGGGCAGAATCTTGTAGTGCTTGCCATCGGTCAGTACGAACACCGAGCACTCTATACCGCTCAAAAATTCCTCGATGACCACCGTGGCCGAGGCATTGCCGAACATGCCGCCCAGCATTTCCTTCAGCTCTTTCTTGGCCTCGTCCAGCGTAGGCAGGATGAGCACTCCCTTGCCGGCACACAGGCCGTCGGCCTTCAGCACATACGGTGCCTGCAATGTTTCGAGGAAGGCCAGGCCTTCTTCCAGGTTGGCGGCGGTGATGCTCTTGTAGCCGGCCGTCGGGATGCCATGACGCTGCATGAACCCTTTGGCAAACTCCTTGCTGCCTTCGAGCACCGCCCCTGCTTTAGACGGACCGATGACGGGCACTGCCTTCAGCGCCTCATCGTTCCGGAAGAAGTCGTACACACCCTTCACCAGCGGATCTTCAGGACCCACCACCACCATCCGGACATCATTGTCCAGCACAAATGACCGGATGGCCTCGAAGTCATTGGCCTTGATGGCCACATTCTCACCTACTTCCTGCGTCCCGGCATTTCCCGGAGCAATGAACAGCTTTTCCACTTTCGGGCTTTGGGCGATTTTCCACGCCAATGCGTGTTCGCGACCTCCCGACCCTAACAATAATACCTTCATATCTTTTCTTTTTCTTGAGTTGGTAAGTTTGTTTTCCGTTTACTTGAGGTGGTCCTCAAAGTAACGTGTGATGTGTTCGTGCAGATGCACACGGTCCCGTCCCACCATGTTATGACCGGCTTCGGGATAGACAAAGAAATCGGGATGCGTCCCGGCGTCAATACAAGCCCGCAAGAACGAATAGCTGTGCTGCGGCACACATACCGGGTCTTCCCCACCGATGATGATCTCCAGCCGCCCTTTCAGCCGTCCGGCCTTCAGCCGGAGGTTGGCCTCACGGTAGCCGTCGGGATTGGCCTGCGGCGTGTCCATATAACGCTCGCCGTACATCACTTCATAGAACTGCCAGTCGATGACAGGGCCGCCGGCCACCCCTACCTTGAACACATCGTTGTAGGTCAGCATCAGGTTGGTCGTCATGAATCCGCCAAAGCTCCATCCGTGCACCCCTATCCGGTCTTTGTCGACATAGGGCAGCGATTGCAGCCATTCCACCCCTTTGATCTGGTCCTTCATCTCTTCGGTCCCCAGCCGGCGGAACGTACAGTTCTCGAAACACAGTCCGCGGTTGTCGCTGCCCCGGCTGTCTACCGTCAGCATGACATAGCCCTTCTGGGCCATGTACAGGTCCCATCCGCGGGCGCCATAGAAACGGGTGTTGGTGATGAGCTGCGCATGCGGTCCGCCATAGACGTAGACAATGGCCGGATATTTCCGGGCGGGATCGAATCCCACCGGTTTCACCAACCGGTAGTACAGGTCGGTCTTGCCGTCGGCCGCCTTCAGGGTGCCGACCGTAATGTCGGGCAGTTCGTATTGTTCGCACAACGGGTCATCGGCTTCCAACAGCACTGTGCCTTGTTTGCCATCGGTCGGCAGCAGCCGGATGACACGGGGCACCGCCGCCGAGGTGAAATGGTCTATCAGGAACTTGCCGCTTTGCGACAGCCGCGCACGGTGCATCCCGTCTTTCTCACCCAGCAGCCGGCGTTTCAGGGTACGGGTATCCAATGCGAAGACATTCGTCTGCAGCGGAGAGATTTCGGTCGTCCCGATAATCATCTCCCGCTTGTCGGCACGGAAGCCCAACACCTCCTGCACCAACCAGTCACCCGCCGTGAGCTGCCGCACGCCCACGTGTTCGCAATAGCTGCTGCCGGTCCCGGCAAGGGTCTGCCATCCCTCACGCACGGGGGCGGCCTTCGTATCGAAGAGGTACAGGTGGTTAAAGCCGTCACGCTGGCTCTGGTACACAAACTTCGTCTCGTCCCACGGCAGGAACCGCAACGGATGCTGCGGCTCTACGTAGCACGGATGCTTCTCCTCATACAACACGGCTTCCGGCTCACCGCTCACCGCATTGTAACGCACCAGCCGGGCATGGTTCTGGTCACGGTTCAGCTCGATGACGTACACCGATCGTTCGTCGGGCGACCAGCTGATATTGGTGAAATAGCGGTCGGTGGCATCACCGGTCTTCAGATAGACGGTCTGTCCGGTGTGGAGATCATAGAGGCCGACCGACACTCGATGGCTGGTCATGCCGGCCATGGGATATTTGTCGGGCTCCGGCACCGCCACCCGTCCGGAGGTGTTGACTTGCGGATAAGCGGTCACCTCGGTCTGGTCCATCCGGTAAAACGCCAGACAGCGGCCTTTCGGACTCCAGAACGTCCCTTTGTCTATCCCGAACTCGTTGCGGTGGACGGCCTGTCCGTACACCAGGTCCTGCGTGTCCTCATTCTCTTTTCCTGCCGGACTGACAGCGATTTCCGAACCGTCTTCTGCCGTGATGCACAGACGGCTGCCTATCGTGTAGGCCATCCTGCCGTTGGCCGGACAGAAATCCAGACAAGCCGCCCGCTCGTCCAGCCGCACCGACTGCACGACCTGTTGCTGGCCGAAGTCGAACCAAATCCATTGTCCGCCTTGAGGCAACACAGCCACCTGACGGTCTGCCCACGGGAACCGGGCGTCCATCAAGGTGTGCAACGGCCGGCAGCCTTCCGGCAAGGCCTTGTTCACCGCCTCCAGCGTGAACAGGGTTTCCTCGGCAGCCGCTTTCCTTGCAACGACTTTTTCCACATCGGCTGTCACACACACATCGCCCCACCATTGCAGCCCGGGAAGGCCTTTGGGCGAAAGGGCATAATAATTGCTCCCTCCGGGAATCACGTCATCCAGCGTAAACGCTTTCTTCTCTTGGGCGGCAAACGGGGATACTGACATCACTACAAACAGCGCTATTAAGTTGAGAAGTCTATCTTTCATCATGGTCTGCCAAGCATTATTCGTCCATATCATCTTCTTTGCGGCGCGGATGCAGATAACGGGGACCTGCCGGCCGCTTGGGACGGCCGTCATCCGTAGACGGACGCTGCGGGCGTTCCTGTCCTTCCTCTTCCCGCCGACGGAAGCCCTCCTCCTTACGGTCACGGCGGAAACCGCCTTCCTTCCGCTCGAAACGGAAGCCGCCTTCCTTGCGGTCAGCACGGAAACCCTCCTCCTTACGGTCACGGCGGAAACCGCCTTCCTTCCGCTCGAAACGGGAACCGCCTTCCTTGCGGTCGTCGCGGAAGCCTTCCTCCTTACGGTCACGACGGAAACCGCCCTCTTTCCGTTCGAAACGGGAACCGCCTTCCTTGCGGTCACGGTGCTGACGTTCGGAGCGGTCGGCCGTTTTGGGCTTGAATTCCACCCCTTCGTTGTCACTGCGGAATGCCCTATACTTGCCTTCGAACAACTGGTACTTGCGGAACTGGCATTCCAACGCACCGTTGTACAGCGGTATCTTGACCGACGGTTTCAGACCAATCTGGTCGAAACATTCCTCCCGATAGCTCAGCACCCATGCGTCATTGCCCATAAAGGCATGTTTCAGACGCTCACCTATCATCTGGTACAATCCCAGCAAATCATCCGATGAGATACGCTCGCCATACGGCGGGTTGGTGATGATGACGCTCTTCTCGGCAGGCTGCTCGAACTGCTGGAACGGCTGGATTTTCAAGACCACGTCCTTGCCTACCCCCGCCGCCTTCACATTGCGGGTGGCAATCTCGTTGGCTTTCGGGTTGTTGTCATAGCCGTATATCTTATGTTCGAACGGACGCTCCTGCGAATCGTCATTGTAAATGGAGTCAAACAATTCCTGGTCAAAATCCTTCCACTTCTCGAATCCGAACTCCTTGCGGAACACGCCCGGCGCAATGTTGCGGGCAATGAGCGCGGCCTCGATAGGAATGGTGCCCGACCCGCACATGGGGTCAATCAGGTCACACTCTCCCCTCCATCCGGTCATCAGAATCATGCCCGCCGCCAGCACTTCGTTGAGCGGTGCCTCCACCTGCTCCTGCCGGTAGCCGCGACGGTGGAGCGACTCGCCAGAGCTGTCCAACGCCAGTGTGCAGCGGTCTTCGGCAATATGGATGTGCAATGCCACATCCGGACGGTTCAACCGCACCGACGGACGGTTGCCGGTCTTCTCGCGGAAATAATCCACCACGGCATCCTTCACTTTATAGGCCACATATTTGGAATGGCGGAATTCCTCCGAGTACACCACGGCATCCACCGAGAAACTGCTCATATTGTCCAAATAGTCCTCCCAGGCAATGTTCTTGACGGCCTCATACACCTCGTCAGCATTCTTGGCGGTGAAATGCCGGATAGGCTTCAGGATACGGATGGCGGTACGCAAACAGAAGTTTGCCCGATACATCATGGCTTTGTCACCCGTGAAAGATACCATACGGCGACCTATTTCAATGTTGCCGGCACCCAGTTCGGTGAGTTCTTGTGCCAGCACCTCTTCCAGTCCTTGAAAGGTCTTGGCAATCAGCTCAAATTCTTGATTCATGTTACAGGTTTTGCGAATAGTTCAAATTTCGTCTGCAAAAGTACTACTTTTCAGCCACCCAATCAACTAAACAGCACGGCTTTTGCAGCAGAAATTACAACGGCAAAACGATGATTCCCCTATACGCGTAGAAAAAAGAGGTGGGAGCACCGATAAGCTATTTCAAGAACGGTCACTGAACCGGGTGGTCCTCGTCACCATCCTTCCTTCGCCCTGACACCCCGCTGCTGTCTGCCTCCATCAACGCCTCCAAGAAGCTCCGCCAGATGGTCTTCCCAAGGTGTCCGGACGTTGTCAAACACTTGTCTGACGACTATCGGACAAGTGTTCGACAACCGTCAGACAAGTGTTTGACGACATCCGGAAAGCAATCTCTTTCCGGATGTTCGCCCTCAGAAGACGTGGTCAATGGATTTCTATCACACGGTTGACCTTGGCTTTTTCCTCTTGGGCCCGTTTCGGGAGGCCGATGGTCAGCACACCGTCGGTAACAGTGGCATGAATCTTCTCTTTCTCCACATCCTCGGGCAAAACCAGCGATTGCTGGAAGCGTGAGTAGGAAAACTCCCGGCGCAAGTACCTGCGGTTGGTCTTGTCTTCATTTGGCGTCTCTTGCTTCTTCTCCATCGTGATGACCAGCTCGTTGTCATCGCTCAACTGGATGTGGAAGTCGTCTTTCGTCATACCCGGAGCGGCTACCTCCACTTTATAGTCTTTCTCACTCTCCAGCACATTGATGGCAGGAGCGGTGGCATTGGTCTTTTCCATCCAGTCCGTATCAAAAAAGTCATTGAAGAAGGACGGTAACCACGTTTGGTTGTTGTACTTTCTAATAGGCATCATAGTTAAAATCTCCTTTGTTTAGTTTGTTGTTTATCAATAGTTTGTTTGGAACTTCCCCGCGCTTTCGGTTCGGAAGTCCACTCATGGACAGACAAGTTTCGTGCCGGCCGGGCGTTTTGTCAGTCCAGACCGGAAGTGTTTTAACGTTGTGTGTCGCTTGTTAAACAAACCCCCGCCTGCTTTAACGGGATGCAAACCTTGTTAGCAGTCGTTCCCTGACACAGGGATGACAATCTGACAACCCCGGCCACACATGGTCGGGAACAATTCTGCTGGTCAAAAAGCCTTCTTAACGCTTAATATTTTCGCAATCGAAAGAAAACACCTATTTTTGTCCCGAAAATTCATTAAACGAACAGTGTATGAAAAAGAATGTATCAAAATGGATGGCAGCACTCCTGGTAGCTGTCTGCACCTTGACAGTATTGCCGGCACAAGCCCAGTTGAAATTCGGCGTGAAAGGCGGTCTGAACATCACCAGCCTCAGCCTGTCTAAAGACATTGTGAACAGCGACAACCGCACCGGCTTCTTCATCGGTCCGATGGCCGAGTTCACCCTTCCGATTGTGGGCTTGGGCGTAGACGCCGCCGTGCTCTACAGCCAGTCGCGCGCACAGATGAACAACGGTAATGATGCCATTGCCGACAACCTGAAGTCACTCGAAGTCCCCATCAACCTGAAATGGACGTTCGGGCTGGGCAGCCTGGCCAGCGGCTTCATCGCAGCCGGTCCGCAGTTTGGCTGGAACGTGGGCAACAGCTCGTTTGTCAAGGATGCCATCCAGCTGAAAAACAACTTCACCACCTTCAATGTGGGCGTAGGCGCCAAATTCCTCCGCCACTTCCAGGCCGGCGTGAACTACAACTTCAGTCTGGGCAAGGTAGGACAAATCATTGACGATGAGAACCTGCTGAAGATCAAACGGAAAACGTGGCAGATCTCCGTAGCCTACCTCTTTTAACACGCCACCCGTCATTACACATTGAGGGTGGGTGTGGCGACCGTCTCACCGACCGGGCCACACCCACCCCTTCCAAATCTCATTCGGCATGAAACAATACGTCGATGTCATCGTGCCGCTGCCCATCGCCGGCCAATATACCTACTCGCTCCCTGAGACACTGGCCGACCAGGTAGGCGAAGGATGCCGGGTAGTGGTCCCCTTCGGGAAAAAGAAATTCTACACCGCCATCGTCACCAAAGTGCATCGGACTCCTCCTGCCGACTATACCACCAAAGACATTGCCGAAGTGCTGGACAGCCGGCCGGTGCTCCTGCCCCGCCAATACGCCTTGTGGCAGTGGATGGCCGACTATTGCCTCTGCACCTTGGGCGACGTCTACAAGGCGGCGCTGCCCTCGGGCATGAAGCTGGAGAGCGAAAGCGTGGTGACGCTCAACGAAGACTTCGAGGCGGACGGGCCCCTGCCGGAAAAGGAACAACGGATATTGGACCTGCTGGGCACCGACCCCGAACAGTGCGTCACCCAACTGGAGAAATCGAGCGGCATCCGCCACCTGCTGCCCGTCATCAAATCGCTGCTCGACAAAGAAGCGATCCGCATGAAGGAAGAACTGAAACGCAGCTACCGCCCACGCACGGAAGCCTGCGTCCGCCTCACCCCGCCCTATCAGACGGAGGAGGCGTTGCACGCCCTTTTCGAGTCGCTCCACCGCGCGCCCAAGCAACTCCGGCTGCTCATGAAATACATGGAGCGCTCCGGCTGGTCGCGCCCCGACGGACAGGTACAAGAAGTGCAGCGGCAGGCACTGCTGGAAGCGGCGGGCGCCGCACCAGATGCCCTGAACGCACTGCTGAAGAAACAGGTGTTCGAGCTGTACCGGCGTGAGACAGGCCGGCTCTCCCTGCGGGAGCAAGCCACGGTGGCCCCCCACCCGCTGGGCGAGGCACAGCAACACGCCCTCCAGGCCATCCTGACCACCTTCGGGCAGAAAAACGTCTGCCTGCTGCACGGTGTCACCGCCAGCGGAAAGACAGAAATCTACATCCACCTCATCGAGAAGGTGCTGCAAGCCGGCAAACAGGTGCTGTACCTGCTGCCCGAAATCGCCCTCACCACCCAAATCACCGAACGGCTGCGGCGTATCTTCGGAGCACGCCTCGGCATCTACCACTCCAAATTCCCCGATGCGGAACGGGTGGAAATCTGGCAGAAACAGCTCTCCGACCACGACTTCGACATCATTCTCGGCGTACGCTCGTCCATCTTCCTGCCTTTCAAACGGCTGGGACTGGTCATCGTGGACGAGGAGCACGAGACGACCTACAAGCAGCAAGACCCGGCGCCACGCTACCATGCCCGCAACGCCGCCATCCTGCTGGCCTCCCTCTACGGTGCCAAGACCCTGCTGGGCACTGCCACCCCCAGCATTGAATCTTACTACAATGCCCTTCAGGGCAAATACGGCCTGGTGGAACTGACCGAACGCTACCGCAACATACAGCTGCCACGCATCGAGCTGGTGGACATCAAGGAACTGGCCCGCAAAAAGCTAATGGTGGCGCAGTTCTCTCCTTTCCTGCTCCAGCAGATGCGCCAGGCCCTCGAACGCAAAGAACAGGTCATCCTGTTCCAGAACCGCCGCGGCTTCGCCCCGATGATAGAATGCCGCACCTGCGGCTGGGTGCCCCGCTGCAAGAACTGCGACGTGAGCCTCACCTACCACAAAGCCCTGAACCAACTCACGTGCCACTACTGCGGCTATACCTTCAGCATCCCCCGCAGTTGTCCGGCATGTGGAGGCGTGGAACTGGTCAACCGAGGGTTCGGCACCGAGAAGATAGAAGACGACATCCGCCGGATTTTCCCAGAAGCCACAGTAGCCCGCATGGACCTGGACACCACCCGTACACGCACGGCCTACGAACGCATCCTGACCGACTTCGAGAGCGGGAAAACCGACATTCTGATAGGCACCCAGATGATTTCGAAAGGACTGGACTTCGACCGGGTGAGCGTCGTAGGCATCCTCAATGCCGACTCGCTGCTGAACTATCCCGACTTCCGTGCCTACGAACGGGCGTTCCAACTGATGGCACAGGTGGCAGGACGTGCCGGACGGAGGGACCGCCAGGGACTGGTGGTGCTACAGACCAAATCGCCCGAGCTGCCCCTCATCCACCAAGTCATCGGCAACCACTATGTGCAGATGTACCGGGAGCAGCTGGCCGAACGGGAGCTGTTCCGCTATCCTCCGTTCTTCCGGCTGGTCTACGTCTACCTGAAACACCGTAAGGAGGAAGTGCTGGACGAGGCTGCCGTACAAATGGCACTACGCCTGCGCCACGGCCTGGGCGAACGTGTGCTGGGACCCGACCGGCCTCCGGTGGCACGCATCCAGACCCTGTATATCAAGAAAATCATGGTGAAGATAGAGTTGTCGGCCTCGCTGATCCAGGTGCGCCGCTACCTGCTGGACGTGCAGCGCACCCTGGTGGCCGAAGAACGTTTCCGCTCGCTGATGGTCTATTATGACATGGACCCGTATTAAGCGGCCGGCAGCTATCCCCTCACCCCAACGAACCGCTATAAAAAGACTGAGAAAAATGGTTATCGAATTAGACGTACACACGCACACACTGGCCAGCGGCCATGCCTTCAGCACCCTGCAGGAGATGGCACAGGCCGCAGCCGCCAAAGGACTGAAGTTGTTAGGAATCACCGAACACGCCCCCGGCATTCCGGGCACGTGCGACCTGATTTATTTCCGCAACCTGCACGTAGTGCCCCGCCGGATGTATGGCATCGACCTGATGCTGGGGGCGGAAATCAATATCACCGATACCCAAGGCACCTTGGATATGGACCCCTTTCACCTGAAAAAGCTGGATTTCGGGATTGCCGGCATCCACTCCGTCTGCTACCAGGCAGGGACGAAAGACGAAAACACCACAGGGATGGTCAACGCCATCCGGAACCCTTACGTCCACATCATCAGCCATCCGGGCGACGGTACCGCCGCCCTGCATTTCGAGCCGTTGGTACTGGCAGCCAAAGAGAGCCATACCTTGCTCGAAATCAACAACTCCTCGCTCAAGCCTATCCGCCACAAGACGGAAGCACGGGCCAACAACCTGGAAATCCTCCGCCTGTGCAAACGCTACGAGGTGCCGGTCATTCTGGGCAGCGACGCGCACATTTCGTTCGACATCGCCACCTACGACTATGCCCTGCAACTGGTGCAGGAAACCGATTTCCCCGAAAGCCTGTTGATGAACACCTCCGTAGAGAGGTTCAGAAAGTACCTCTTTTTAAATGAAGAATGAAGAACGAAGAATGAAGAATGGGTGTCCCTCCCTGTCATGTTGAGCGCAGCGAAACATCTGGAAAGGAAGATTCTTCATTCTTCATTCTTCGTTCTTCATTCTCATCATACTTCATTTCATTCAATAGCTTATTTTCGCATTCGTGACCCGCTCCAGCCATACCCGGTTCTGGTTCGGATGATAAGGCTTGAAATCGGTGGTGACACGGACCTCGTTACGACGGAACACCAACCCGTCTACCGACTTGGCATACAACAACGGCGCATCGAACGTCTCAAATACATTGTCCTCTATCACAATGCCCTCGCCTTGACCGCCATGAAAATAGCGTTGCTGATGGGCCAAATCCGGAATTTCGGGATAAATGGAGATGACCGCATTCGTGAACTGGAACGGATTGGTCAGCGCATTCACGAAACGGTTGTTCCGGATGAGCACCTCCCGACACGCACCGGTCTCATACCAGCCGTTACAGTCACCACACAGCAGGATGGCCGCCCCCGATGTATGGTCGAACAGGTTGTCTTCGGCCACCGTCTTGCGCGGCGTGCTGAACAAGGCTCCCCGGGCACGGTTGTTGCGCACCGTGTTATGGGCGAACAGGACTTCGGGTGTCCAAGTCAGATTCTCCACACCAAACCCCTCCTTTTCAGACAAGGCAGCCTCCAACGGCTCCTTGAACGTGATGACAAATTCGTGCGCTCCCTCCACAGTCTCCGTGTCATGCGGACGGATGGCGGTAATCACATTGGGCTGCCCCACCAGTTCCATGGTCTTCGAGCGGACAAACTGCACCGAGTCGCCCACCTGGCCCCATTCGAATCCCCACGTCTGCGGATGCATGTAGCGGCCCACTAACGTATGGTCATCCTGGCGGTCCACCACCTTGAGATAGGTGCCATGCACGTTGATGGCATCGTCCATCATACCCTCGTAGAGGCCGTTGCAGGACACCAGCCGGCCTTTACAGCCCGAGAAATGGGTGGCATCGGCCTGGGTCGTGAAGTAGCGGTCATCGTCCTCCCCTTTCAGGCATACCCCGAACCGCTCCAGCGTAATGTCCTCGCACAGCTGCGCCAAGAGCCCCATGCCTTCGGCATAATGCACCTGCACCTGCTCTATCCGGGTGTCCTTGTCATGACTCATGAAGATGCCGGGAGCCGGACGCGCCCATCCACGCAGGGCCACCACCGTGCCGGGTACCAGCCGGTCGTCTTTCCAACGGGTAGCCCGGATGCGTCCCGGAGCCACCTCGTAAGCTCCCTGCACCGGACACCAGACATCGCTGGTGCGATAGACCATGTGGCGGGTGTTCCCGTCGAACGCAATGCCCCACTGGTGTTGCATCGTCCATCCGTCTCCCATCGTCTGGAAGACGGAGTCTTTCGTGAGCTTCCACCGGACATACTCGGCCGGCTGGAACACGATACCCTCCTCGGGAGAGTTCTCGACCACCGTCACCTGGCTGATGTGCGGATTGGCAAAATCAATGCTGAAATTCATGAGCCGGCAGCCCTCCGAGCGCAGCAACGCTACGGGCAGCATCCGGCCATGAAACACGAACCGGGCTCCCTGTCCGTCGATGGTGACATTCTTCAGGTCCTCCAGTGCCAGCCCCACCCGTTTGGGGTTGTCCTGATCATGGTTGGAAATGTAATACTGGCGCACCGCCGCCCCTTTCTCGTAGAACTGATAACTGCCCTCGGCAAAACGGATGGTCACCGTCTCGCCCGGTTCCACCTCCGCCTTGATGGCGGCAAGCATTTTCTCCACCAACGGAGCCACATTTTTCCGGCTGTCGGCCTTGATACCGAACTGCGCCGCCTCATACACACGCTGTGCACACACCGGGGCCAGCAGTCCGAACAGCCATACCCCTGCCATCATCCATTTCTTCATAATATGCAACGATTTAAGTAGTGATAAAAGTATTCAAAAGCCCCTCGCAGGCATCCTCCAGAAGGTCCAGCACATTCTCAAAGCCCTGGGCTCCGCCATAATAGGGGTCGGGCACCTCATCGGCCACCTTCAGCCGGCAGAAGTCGGTCATCCGCACAATCTTCCGTCGGGTTTCCAGGTCGGGAGCCTTCTCTGTCAACGCCTGGATATTGCTGTCGTCCATGCCTATCAGCAAGTCGAAATCATAAAAATCGGCTGTCTGTACCGGCCTCGACCGATGGGTCAGACGGTAGCCCCTGCGGAGGGCATGCGCCCGCATCCTTCCGTCGGGCAACTCGCCCTGATGGTAGCCGATGATGCCGGCCGAATCCAACTCGAACTCCGCTTCCCGTCCCGCCTTCCGGACACAGACACGCATTATCTCTTCTGCCGCCGCCGACCGGCAAATGTTGCCGAGGCAGACGAACAACAGCTTTCTTTTTCCTGATTCTTTCAATGATGCCATCGTAGTAGGGTTGCTAAATGCTCTGAATAATGGCACAAAAATAGCAAAAAAGGGCCGAATACCCTCCTTTTCAGAGCGTGTTCTTCCCTGTACGGCACCTCCACTTGCGAGAAAGACCACCGCCCTACAGCAAAGGAGGGTGCGCACGGCTTCACACCGGCACACCCTCCTTGCTTTCTTATCCGCCGAAAGGGGCGGGAAACGCGTCGTCTTGACTCGTGCTTACTCCTTCTTTTTCTTCAAGTTCTTCGGAGCATCCAGACCGCGGTTCTCCAGCAGGTACTTGATGTCAGGGTTCTTGCCACGGAAATCCGTGTACATCTGCATGGCATCATTGATGCCGCCCGGTGTCAGGACGTACTTGCGGAACTTGTCGGCAATCTCCTGATCGAAGATGTCACCCTTCTCGGTATAGGCACCGAAAGCGTCACAATCGAGCACTTCGGCCCAGATATAGCTGTAATAACCGGCTGTGTAACCGCCGCCCATGGTATGGTTGAAGTAAGTAGTGCGGTAACGAGACGGAATCTGCTTGAGCAGGCCACGCTTGCCCAGCACCTTGTCTTCGAACTGCATGACATCCATGTCAGCGGGCACTTCCTTCAAGGTGTGGAAGTCCATGTCGAGCAACGAAGCCGCCAGATATTCCACCGTAGCGAAGCCCTGGCCGTACTTGCCGCTCTGGTCCAGTTTCTCAATCAGCGCATCGGGCATCGGCTCGTTGGTCTTGTAATGGCGGGCATATACCTTCAGCACTTCGGGAGCGAAGGCCCAGTGCTCGTCAATCTGTGAGGGCAATTCCACAAAGTCACGCGGCACGCTGCTCACACCCCCATAGTGTACGTCGCGGAACAGACCGTGAAGGCCATGACCGAACTCATGGAACAGGGTATTGGCCTCATCGGCACTCAGCAAGGCAGGCTCACCGGCCGACGGCTTGGTGAAGTTGCACACGATGTTGACAACAGGCACCACCTTGTTGCCGTGGTCATCATAGGTCTGCGGGCGATAGCTGCCACACCAGGCACCGCCGCGTTTGCTCTCGCGGGGGAAGAAATCGAAATAAATGATACCCAGCAGCTTGCCGTCCTTGTCGGTACATTCATACACCTGTGCTTCGGGGTGCGGTTTCGGCATATACGACAGCTGACGGAAATGCAGGCCGTACAGACGTCCCGACACATAGAACACACCGCCCAGCACGCGGTTCAGTTCCAGATACGGACGAACCTCGTTCTCATCGATGTTGAAACGGGCCTTCTTGGCTTTCTCGAAGTAGTAGCGCCAGTCCCAGCCCTGCGGCTCGAACTTCTTGCCTTCCTTCTTGATTTCGGCCTTGATGTCGGCCAGTTCTTCCTTGGCCTTGGCAATGGCAGGTCCCCACAGCTGGTCGAGCAGGTTATAGACATTTTCAGAGTTCTTGGACATGCGTTCTTCCAAAGCCATCGAAGCGTAATCATCGAATCCCATCAGCTTGGCTTTCGCCAGACGGGCGGCCACCAGGTCACGCACCACAGCCTTGTTGTCGGCATCGTTGCCGTTGTTGCCACGGTTGATGTAGCCCTTGAAGATACGCTCGCGCAAGTCGCGGTTGTCGGCATACTGCAAGAAAGGCATCACGCTGGGATTGTGCAGGGTGAACACCCACTTGCCTTCCATCCCCTGTGCCTTGGCGGTCTCGGCTGCCGTGGCTATCAGGTTTTCCGGCAGTCCGCTCAAGTCTTCCTTATTGTCCACCACCAGCTTGAAGGCATTGGTTTCCTTCAGCATATTCTGGCCGAAAGTGAGCTGCAACATGGAAATCTGGCTGTTCAGCTCGCGCAGCTTCTGCTGGTCGGCCTCACTCAGGTTGGCGCCGTTGCGGGCAAAGCTCTTATAGGTATTTTCGAGCAGCTTGCTGTCCTCGGCATTGAGGTGGAGCTGTTCGCGCTGGTCGTACACCGCCTTGACACGGGCAAACAGTTGGGGGTTGAGCGAGATGTCATCGCGATGGGCAGACAGTTTCGGAGTGAGTTCCTTGCTCAGTGCCTGCATTTCGGCATTGGTATTGGAGCCGTTTAAGCCACCGAACACAATCTGCACGCGCTGCAACAGCTTGCCACATTGGTCTAAGGCCACAATCGTGTTCTGGAAAGTAGGGGCTTCGGGGTTGTTGACGATAGCCGCCACTTCTTTTTTCTGTTCTTCCATTCCCTTGAGAGTGCCTTCGCGGAAATCCTCAATGGTAAATTCGTCAAAAGGAGGAACGCCGTAAGGGGTATTGTACTCGGCAAAGAAAGGGTTGGTATGCGTAGGTGCCTGCGCATATAGGGCTACGGAAGTGCTGACAGCCGCAGCCATGAAAAGGGTTCTGGTTACATTCATGAGATATATTATTATTTTTGGATTTCGTCTTCTGGATTTCCCAACCGTCACATTTAGCGGAACAAATCCGCCCCAAAGATAGAAAAAAAAATCATTCAAAAACAAAAAGATATGCAAACATCCCTTGGATTCTCTTTTTCTGGAGAAAGCAAGGGATGTTTTGACGGTTTTGTGAGTAACGTGTTACTGGATACTGCCGTTCACCACCTTTTCATATTCGGGGAAGGCCCAACAATAAGAGGTATGGTCGGCGGGAGTGGCGATGACTATCCAACTGCCGTCCGTCTGCGGATGACGGTAGTCTTCAGCCCGACGCGAAATGTCATAGCCACGGATGCCTTCGCCCAAGAACTCCCAACGGCGTTCGTTGTCGATGGCGGTCCAAAGGGCGGCTCCCGACTCGGTGTAAGTCACCAGTGTATCTTTATCAACGGCAATAGACCGGGTACGCACCTGCTTCAAATAATCGATGGCCTTGGCCTCATCGCCCAGACGGTAGTAACACTCGGCAAAATTGAGCAACACCTCGGCATAACGGAAGATGGGAATCCATTCCAAGCGCAGATCATCCGTGTACTTCACGCAATACCAGTTGGATTTGCCTTTCTGGATATACGCCGTGCGGACATCGTCTTCCACACCGTAGACCGTGGCAATGCCGTTGATGTTGTTTACTACCGTAATGTCGCCATAGCTGGGGCTCATGAACGACACGGGGTGCGACTGGCTGCCACTCTTGTCGGAATTACTCATCGGGATGGAGAAGATGTTCTCATCCGTATCGGCAACCACAGGGCTAAACATTTTGCTGATGTCTCCCAGCTTGAAGCCGGTAATCAGATTGCCTTCGTCAATGGCCTTCTGCCACTCGTCCATACACATATACACACGCATCCGCAGGGCATGGGCAGAAGCTTTCGAAGCCTTGGTGACTGCGGCATCGGGCAGTGCCGACACATCCTCGGTATCCTTCAGAATCTGTTCGAAGACCTGTGCCACAGTGGCTTGCGGGCAATCGTTCTCACCCGGACCGGTCACGGCCTTGACACGCAAAGGAACATTCAGCGCATCCTTATTATATTTATAAGGCTGTCCGAACAGCTGGCTCAGGTAGTAGTAAGAAAGGGCCCGGACAAACTTGCACTCCTGCACGTACTTCTTGGCCGTCTCGGCATCGCACGGCAGTTGGTCGGCATAGTTGGTCTCGATGTTTTCTATCATCGTATTGGCATAGTTGATGGCCAGGTAAGCGTTGTTGTACATATAGTCATTCTCCAAACCAGCCGCACTGACATTGTGATTATAGGTGTCGCGCATGGTGTAGCCGTTGCCACCTACATTCATCATGTCGTCCGAACGGTTGTCACCGGCCAGCGTGGCGAAACCACCCAAAAAATACTGGTTCTTGGCACGGGCGTACACGCCTTCTACACCGGCAGCCAGACGCGCCTCACTGGAAAAGATGCCTTCTTCGTCAGGATTCAACACCGGACTCTGATCGATAAAGTCGCTTTTGCAGGAAGTGGCCGCCAGCGACAAGGCACACAGGGTATATAATGATAATCTTTTCAACATAATCATCTCGTTTTTGTAGGATTTAGAAAGTCAAGTTAAGACCGAATGTAAACGTTTTGGTCAGCGGGGTCGTATTCTTGTCGATACCCGAAGCGGTATTGGCGATATCGGCACGTGAATTGATTTCGGGGTCCATACCGGTGTAGCCCGTGATGCAGAACAGATTGGTGGCCGATGCGTAGAGGCGCAGCTGCGAGATACCTATCTTCTGCGGCCATGCCTTGGTATTGAACGAGTAGCCGATGGTGAGGTTCTTCAGACGGAGGTAGTCACCGTTTTCAATCCAGTCGCTGATGGGGTTGGCCGAACCGTTGGAGTAGTTGTCGTTCAGCTCCGGCTTGGCATAGATGGCGTTGTCGCCTTCGGCCCGCCATGCGTGCTTGTACATATCCTTCGAGTTGTTCCAGAAACGGTTGTCGGACATGGTGGCCTTCATACCGTTGTAAATCTTGTTGCCACCCGAGAACTGGAGGAACAAGGTGGCGTCCCAACCCTTGTAACGGAAGGTGTTGGTCCAACCGCCGTAGTAGGTAGGTTTCGTACCTCCCATGATGTGTGATTTCCAGTCGTTGATGTCGAGTTTCTCACCCGTCGTACGGTCGAACACCTGTGCACCGCCGAAACCATAAGAGTAGACCAACAGAGCCTCGCGGGTAGGATTGCCGTTGGCATCGTCCAACAGCACTACACGGCGACCGGTCTTGCTGTCAATACCGGCAGTGGGATAGACGTACAGCTGTGCCATCGACTTGCCTTCCACCGTGATGTTGGCGGCAGCCGTACCGCTTTCCACCAGGTCACTCTCCAGTTGGAGCACCTTGTTCTTCACAAAGGTAAAGTTGAAATTGGTGTCCCAAGAGAAATTCTTCTTGTTGATGACGGTACCGCCCAGCGAGAATTCGAAGCCCTCGTTCTTGGCCTTACCCAAGTTGGTGGTGATCTGTGCATCGGGGATACCGGTAGAATAAGACTGTGCGGAATCCAGAATCAAGTCTTTCGAACGGGAGTTGAAGTAGGTCACCTCGAAGTTCCAACGGTCGGCAATGGTACCTGTCAGACCAATATCCGTCTTGGCAGTCTGTTCCCAGCCCAGCTGAGCGTCGGCAATCTTACCGAGATAGTAAGCGGCATTCCCGTTGTAATAAGCGGCATTGTAAGTAGAGATGGCGGCATAGGTGGACACGTTGGTATTGCCCACGATACCGTAGCTGGCCTTGAGACGGAGGTCAGAGAAGACGGTCTTCAGCGGAGTGAAGAAAGCCTCGTCAGAGATACGCCAGGAAGCGGACACGCCCCAGAAGTTACCCCACTTGGTGCCCAATGAAGAAAGACCGTCGCGACGGAAACTGCCTTCCAGGTAGTAACGGTACTTGTAGTTATAGGACAAGCGACCCAGATAAGACACCATGGAACGCTCGTTATGCGCATTGGCTGTGGCGCTTCCGGCATACGTCAGGAACGGAGCTTCCTCGTTGACGATTTCCGAGTCGGCCAATGTGGTACCATAATAATACCTTCTTCTATACTGCATCTTCTGTGCCTCCATACCAATGGTAGCGCCGAAGTTGTGCTTATCGGCCAGCGTGAAATGATAGTTGGCCGTATTGGTCCAAGTCCAGGTCTTGCGGGTGGTATGATACGCATAGATATTACCACCGTTACTGTAACCATCGCCCTGCGGTGCATACAGCTGGGTGGCGTCGTTGAAGAACCAGTCGACACCATACTGTGACTTGATGGACAGCCCTTTCAGCGGAGTGGCTTCCAGAAAACCGCTGGCAATGACACGGTTGTTCTCCATGCGGCTGGCCTGGTCGTCAATGTACGACATGGGGTTGTAGTACGTACACTTGATTTTGTTGTTGCCCGAACCCAGGTATTTACCATTCACATTCGGCGTACCGTCTTCGTTATAGGCAGGCACGTTCGGCGGCAGGATGGCGGCCATACGGGAGAAACCGTTGATGGAGTAGGCGCCATCACCGAAACCTACGTCGACGTTCTTCTGCTGGGTATTGGTGAAGTTGCCGTTGAAGCCACCCTTCAGCCAGTCGTTGAACTTGAAGGTGGTGTTGGCCTTGAACGAATACCGCTTGAACTCATCGCCCACGGTGATACCGTCCTGGTCCATGATGCCGGTACTGATGTAATAGCTGACATTGTCCGTACCGCCCGACACATTGATGTCGTGGGTATTGATAGCTCCTGTCTGGAAAAGCAGATCCTTCCATACCGTGTTGACGGTGTTTCCGTTGGAATCCTGCATCAGGCCATACTGGTATTTGGCGGCATAGCCGGCATCGCTCTGGCGGGAAGCCGAGTTGGCAATGGCCATGTTCTTGAACTCCACATACTGGTTGGCATCCATCATGTCGACCATACCGGTCGGTGTAGACAGGGTGTAGCTGCCACTATACGAAACCTTGACCTTACCTTTCTGGCCGGAATGTGTGGTAATCATGATGACACCGTTGGCGGCACGCGAACCGAACAGGGCGGTGGCGGCGGCATCCTTCAGAATTTCGATGGAACGGATGTCGGCCGAATTGATATCTGCCAACGGGTTCTGCTGGGTAGTACCCGAAGTGGCGTCCATTGAGACAATCATACCGTCCACCACATACAGCGGAGTGGTGCTGTTGGAGATGGAGGACACACCGCGCACGTTGATGACCGGAGCGGCACCTACCGACGAACCGGTGGTGGAAATCATCACACCCGACGCACGTCCCTGCAACATTCCGTCGACCGAAGGACCGGGGATGTTCTTGATGGCCTCCCCTTTCACCGACGAAATGGCACCGGTCAGGTTACGGGTAGATGCCGTACCATAGGCAACGACCACCACTTCATCCAAGTTCTGGCTTTCTGACTTCATGGTGATTTTCATGTCCGACTTGACCGGCAACGTCTGTGACACCATGCCCACAAACGACACTTTGATTTGCTTCGAACTGGCAGGAACATTCAGCGAAAACCGGCCTTCAATGTCGGTAATCGCTCCGGTGTTGGTACCCACCACCAGCACGGATGCCCCGATGATGGGGTCGCCGGCTTCGTCAATGACTACACCCTTGACGGATGTCTGCGCTAAGGCCAGCGTAATGCTGAGCCACAAGCAACATAGTAGTGCTAAGCTTTTTCTCATAAAAACAACCTTTTAATAAAAACTACCAAATCTTAATTCTCGTTTAATTGTTATTTTGCCGCAAAAGTAGACTTTTTGCTATTATTCTGCAAGAAAACTCAAAATAAAATAAATATATCCATAGAAATATTTTTCAATTCGTTGCAATTACCTATATAAAATGGACTTATTGATAGATAGATAAGGCAGAATTTTACTCATCGAAAGGTAAAACATCCCCTATAAGGGTTAATAAACTATTTGAATTTGTCGGTGATACGGTCTGTATGAGCACTTCAAAGGGCCATACAAAAAGACACCAAGAGGGTGTGTCAGTTGTTGGATTTTTGTTCTGACACACCCTCCTGGTGTCTTTTTGTTCCCTGTGGTTATTCTGCTTCCTGGGAAAAAGCAGCCTCTTCTGCCTGGGCGATGATGCGCTCTACATCATCGAATCTGTCGGTTTGAGCCGACGTCCCCGCCACGGAGGAGAGGCCCGACTCATCCCCGCGCAACTCCTGCTGCTTCACTGCCTGCAAGGAGAAAGGGGAGGCAGGTGGTTCGGATGCCGTTTCTTCGGCCTGCTCCTGTCGGGACTTTGCGGCTACAACCGCCTCTATAAACGCAGGATCCTCTTTGATCTGCTTCAATGTGCGTTGTGCCGCTTCCTGCTGTGACTCTTTCTTGGAATAGCCTTTGCCACGTCCGGCGGCGATGCCCTCCACCTTGACCAGCGTCTCAAACATCGGGTTCTGGTCTTCGTCCTGCAACTCGCCTATCATGTCGAACACCACCTCAAACTTGTTCTTCTGGCTCCACTCAATCAGCTTTGACTTGAAATTGACCTCTTTGCGAGATACGGTATCCAAATTCAGGTAAGGGCGGATGATGCGTTCCTCCATAAACCGCTTGCAGGCCTCGTAGCCGCGGTCCAGATAGATGGCTCCCACCAACGCCTCGAAAGCATTGCCGCACATATAGCTGTTGTGTGATGACTGCCGGGTGGTGTACTTGATGAGCTTGTCGAGCCCTATCTTGACCGCTACCTGATTGAGCGTTTCACGCTGCACGATTTTCGAACGGGTGTTGGTGAGGAATCCCTCGCGTTTGCCTTCGAACTTCTGATACACGATGTCCGCCACAACGGCATCCAGCACGGCATCGCCCAGAAACTCCAGCCGCTCGTTGTTGAGCAGACGGCCTTTGCCCGACTTCACAGACGAGGACTTGTGCAACAGTGCCTGCTGGTACAGCTCGATATTGCGCGGATAGAAGCCCAATATCCTGTAAAAACAAAGATAAGGCTCCTTGTCCTTTCGGAAAAGAAGTCTTATCCTATCTATTATATTGGTCAACACAATTTTATTCAGTGTATTTTTTAACGATTACACATGCATTGTGTCCGCCGAAACCGAACGTGTTGCTCAGAGCGGCACGCACGGGGCGCTGCTGTGCCTTGTTGAACGTGAAATTGAGCTTGTAGTCAATATTCTCATCCTCATCGCCCTCTTCGTGGTTGATGGTAGGGGGGACAATGTCGTTCAAGACAGACAAGGTGCAGGCAATCGCCTCGACAGCACCTGTGGCACCCAGCAGGTGTCCGGTCATAGACTTGGTGGAACTGATGTTCAGTTGGTAAGCATAGTCGCCGAACAGCTCCTTGATGGCCTTGACTTCCGAAACGTCGCCCACCGGTGTAGAAGTACCGTGTACATTGATATAGTCGATGTCTTCGGGCTGCATTCCCGCATCTTCGAGCGCGCTGCTCATGACCAGTTTCGCACCCAGTCCGTCGGGATGAGAAGCCGTCAGATGATAGGCATCGGCCGAAGCACCTGTTCCGGCCAGCTCGGCGTAAATCTTGGCACCACGTGCCTTGGCGTGTTCCAGCTCTTCCAATATAAGGCATCCGGCACCTTCGCCCATGATAAAGCCGTCACGGCTGGCACTGAAGGGACGTGAGGCACGCGTCGGGTCATCATTGCGGGTAGAGAGCGCGTGCATGGCGTTGAAGCCTCCCACCCCTGCGGGGAAGATGGCAGCCTCGGCACCACCGGTCAGAATCATATTCGCCTTGCCCAGACGGATATAATTGAATGCATCGCAAATGGCATTGGAGGAAGAGGCGCATGCCGAAGTGGTCGTGAAGTTCGGGCCATGGAAACCATATTTAATGGAAATCTGGCCAGAAGCGATATCGGCAATCATCTTCGGAATGAAGAACGGATTGAACTTCGGGCCGATAGTATCCTTTGTCTGCTCATAGCCTGCCACTTCTTCCTCGAACGTATGGATACCGCCGATACCCACGCCCAGAATCACACCTACGCGGTTCAGGTCTTCCGTCTCAAGATTGATGCCGGCATCGGTCACTGCCTCGTGGGCAGCCACCATGGCATATTGGGTATAGAGGTCCATCTTGCGGGCTTCCTTCCGATCAATGAAATCGGTCACCTTGAAATTCTTGACCTCACAGGCAAACTGAGTCTTGAATTTAGACGCATCGAAATGAGTAATAGGTCCTGCCCCGCTTACTCCGTTGATAAGGTTGGTCCAGAATTCAGGAACCGTATTACCTACCGGGGTCAGCGCACCAAGACCTGTTACTACAACTCTTTTTAACTCCATAACTGACGGGCAGGATTATTTACCGTTAGCTTCGATGTAAGCAATAGCGTCACCTACCGTCTGGATCTTTTCTGCCTGATCATCGGGGATAGAAATACCGAATTCCTTTTCGAATTCCATGATCAGTTCAACTGTATCCAAAGAATCTGCACCCAGGTCGTTAGTAAAGCTAGCTGCCGGAGTTACTTCTGATTCTTCAACACCCAATTTATCAACGATGATCTTCTGTACTTTTGATGCGATTTCAGACATAATTTTCAAATTTTTAGTTTATAAATAAATTCAATTTGTTGATTTTTCCGGTGCAAAGGAATAAATATTTCTGCTCTTAAACAAATATTCAGGCAAATAAATGCAAAATCTTTGCACATTTTTATAAAATCTGTGCATCTGAGGGGCTTTTTATGTCCTTTTTATACAGTGCTACGCCTGCTTCTCCTCATTCCCTGCGCAGCGGATAGTCGCCCCGCAACTGCTCGAAAAGTGCCGGACAAGCCCGCAACGCCTCGCAATCCCGATGGGGATTGTAGGCCTGCAATTGGCGGGTCACCGGATCGGTGGCCGTCACGGCTTCGGGCAAGGCAGGCAGGTCGGCCTGGAAAGGCACGTCTATCCCAAAGAAACGGCTGAACGCTTCGAGCACCATACGGGTAGCGTTCGCCTTGCCATCGGCAGAATAGCCGGCGATATGGGGTGTCCCGATGAACACCCGGTCCAGCAGCCGCAGGTCGATGTCGGGCTCGTTCTCCCATACATCGAGCACAGCCCCGGCCACCTGGCCGCCGTCGAGAGCCTCCAACAAGGCATCGGTCGCCATCACCTCCCCTCTGGAAGTGTTGATGACGTAAGGCCGTCGGGCCAACGAGTGGAAGAAGGCGGCATCTGCCAGATGAAAGGTGCGGTAAGGCCCATCGGTCAACAACGGCGTATGGAAGGACAGGATGTCGCACTCACGCGCCAGCACGGCAAGATCGGCAAAGCCTTCCTCTCCCCTGTCGGCACGGGGCGGATCGTTCTGCAGCACGCGCATCCCTAACCGTTCTCCCAACCGGCATATCCGGCTGCCTACATGGCCCACGCCTATCACGCCCAGACAGGTACCTGCCAACGAGATGCCTTTCTCCTGCTGCAACAACAGCAGGACAGCGTGTACATACTGCTCCACGGCCCCGGCATTGCAACCGGGACAGTTGCACCATGCAATGCCGGTCTCCGCACAATAGGCCGTATCGATATGATCATACCCTATGGTGGCGGTACCGATAAACCGGACACGGCTGCCTTCGAGCAGCCGACGGTCACAACGGGTGCGGGTACGCACCAGCAACGCATCGGCATCCTTTACCACCGCCGGCGTGAACTCCCGGCCAGGCAGGAAGACCGCTTCTATCCCGACCGCCTCAAGCACCCCTTCCAGATAGGGAATCTTATTGTCTATAATTACTTTCATGCGCCAAATAAAGGTTTTCTACCGCAAAAATACACAAGAAATACGGAATACGGGGAACGGTACGGATGCTTTTTTCAGGAAAGATCATTGGACAAATAGAATTCTTTCCATAGCTTTGTAGAAAAAACATGCAGCCATACGATTATCTGATTGTGGGAGCGGGACTGTTTGGTGCCGTATTTGCCCACGAGGCCACCCTGCGTGGCCAACGATGCTTGGTCATTGACAAGCGCCGACATACCGGAGGCAATATCCATTGCACCACCACAGACGGCATCCGTGTCCACCAATACGGGGCCCATATCTTCCATACCGACCAAAAGGCCATCTGGGACTATGCCGGACAGTTTGTCACCTTCAACCGCTTCACCAACTCCCCGTTGGCCTACTTCGAGGGGAAACTGTATAACCTGCCGTTCAACATGAATACGTTCTACCAGCTTTGGGGGGTACGGACACCTGCCGAAGCTCGGGCCAAGCTGGAGGAGCAACGGGCGGAGTATGCCCACATCACCTGCCCCGCCAATCTGGAAGAACAGGCTCTGACCCTCTGCGGCAGGGACATTTACCGTAGCCTCATCCAAGGCTATACCGAAAAGCAATGGGGCCGGAAAGCCACCGAACTGCCGGCCTTCATCATCCGACGGCTGCCTTTCCGCTTCGTCTTCGACAACAACTATTTCAACGACCCCTATCAGGGCATCCCCGAAGAGGGCTACAATGCGTTGACCGACGCCTTGCTGCAAGGGGTGGAGGTCCGACTGGGCGTGAACTATTTCGACCACCGCAGCGAGTTGGACAGCCTGGCCCGGAAAACCCTGTTCACGGGCTGCATTGACGAGTTTTACGACTTCCGCTTCGGACGGCTGGAATACCGCAGCCTGCGCTTCGAACACCGGCGGATAGCCGTCCCCGACTTCCAAGGCAACGCCGTAGTGAACTACACCGAGCGCAACGTGCCCTATACGCGCATCATCGAGCACAAACATTTCGAGTTCGGCCAGCAGCCCACCACCGTCATCACTTACGAATATCCCGACGACTTCGCCCCAGGCAAGGAACCTTACTATCCGGTGAACGACCGGAGGAACGCGGCCATCTATGCCTCCTACCGCCAGATGGCCGACAGGGAAGAACGGGTGTTGTTCGGTGGAAGACTGGCACACTACACCTATGCCGACATGGACGACACCATCGCCGCCGCCCTGGCACTGGCAGGGCAAGCGTTCGGACACCCTCTCCTTACCCAATAAAACAATAGACATCAACCTCTCCTTATACCTCTGAATCATGGCAACCCAATATGGAAAAACCTGGTGGGGCAGACAATGGCTCGGCGCACTGAAAAACATCGATTATAGTAACAGACTGCCACGTGGGGCATCGTATGCCCGCAATGGTAGGGTCAAGCAAATCACCTTTGTGGGAAATGTCATCCATGCCAAAGTACAAGGCAGCCTCCGCACTCCCTACCGGGAAACAATCAAGCTACCGCAATTTGCCGAGAAGGATATCGAAAAACTGATGGATTTGATTGGCAGTCACCCCATTGTATTGAGCAAACTGCTCAACCGTCAACTGGATGAATCGGTGGCGCACATGGCCGAGCAGGCAGGACTGCACCTTTTTCCCCGACAATGGTCGGACTTGCAAATGGATTGTTCGTGCCCCGACTGGGCCGTCCCCTGCAAACATCTGGCAGCGGTCATCTACAAGACCAGCATGGAGATTGACAACAATCCTTTCCTCGTCTTCTCCCTCCACGGCGTTGACCTCCTGCATGAATTGGAAAAGCGGGGCATCACACCGGGCACCACCAAGATAGTGGAAGTGGACGGTATCGAAACGGTCTACGACGCTCCCTTCGCACTCAACACCGAAGCGGCGACCGATGTTCCCGACTATACCCTGCTGCCCGGGTTGGCCCTCCCCCTGTCTAACCTGCTGCCTGCCTCACCGGCTTTTTGTCATGACAGCGACTTCCGCACCGCTTACCAGCATGAATTGCTGTATGTGGTGAAGACCGCCGACAGAATCCTGGCAGGCAAGCTACAGTTAGTGGAGGCCGCGCAGGAACCGCTGGGCAGACACGATGAATGTGGGACAGACGACTTTTGCCCTGGCTTCTACCAACGGTTGCTCAACCTCCCTACAGACCGGCTCCCCGACTATCCTTACACCATCATCGCCGCCCGGCAGATGGTGGTCTGTGCCCTACAGCTCATCGCCCATGGGTGCATCGTGCCTCAGATTTTCCATACCGCCTCCGCCCCAGCGCAACGGGGACGGTCCAAAAAAGAGACCAACCGCCTATACCTTATTATATGGCAACCTGCCATGATGGACGAGGCCACCCGTTATCTCGTCTCACACCTGGGACAACAGGCGGGCCTGCTCAGCAAGATCATCACAGACCTGGTGCATCTCCTGGCACATGCAGCGCAGAAGAATGTCTTTGGCAACCTTTTCTTCACAGGCATGGAGTACGGCTTCAGTGGCATTGGCGAGACGAACATTCCCGGCGGTATCCGTTCCTGGCTGGACCGGTACTTCATCCAGGTCAGGCATCAGGTGACATTCCATGTGTCCGAGACCGACAAAGGTTTCCGGGTGCATATAACGGTGGATGGAAATACCCTGAAGGACATCATGACACTGCCGCAGTTGGCGGGGCAACGCATGGAAATCCTCCAGCAGCTGGCCCTCCTGACCGACATAGTGGACGGACTGGACCGTTATATCAACGACCTGGGAGCACACAGCATGAACTATACGTTACAGGCCTTTACGAGTTTCCTGCTGGAAATGATTCCCGCCATGCGACTGCTGGGAGTCCAGGTAGTCATCCCCAAAGCCCTGCAGCAGCTGGTCAGACCGCGCATCAGCATCCGCCTGCAAACAAAGGAGAGCGACCCGGGCAAGAAGACCTATCTTTCGATGATGGATCTCCTGTCGTTCGACTGGCGTATCGCGGTAGGCGACGAGCTGCTCACGCCGGCCGACTTTGCCTCCTTCATCGGTCATGCCGAAGGCCTGCTCCGCTTCAAGGGACAGTATGTGTATGCAGATGCCGAGACAATGGTCCGGTTGAACAAGGCACTGAGTGCCCCTCCCAAAATAAAACCCAGCGACCTGCTTCAGGCAGCACTGAGCGGAGAATACCTGGGCACTCCCATCGAACTGACCGACGAGTTGCGTGAAATGATACACCAGTTCGCGTCGGTCGACCAGATTCCATTGCCACAAACGCTCAACGCCCGGCTACGCCCTTATCAGGAACGCGGTTATTCCTGGATGTACCGCAACCTGAAGCTGGGTTTCGGCTGTATCATTGCCGATGACATGGGTCTGGGGAAGACACTGCAAGTCATCACCCTCCTGCTCAAGCTCAAAGAAGAGGGGGAACTGGAGAAGAAGAAGGCACTCGTCGTGGTGCCCACCGGACTGCTGAACAACTGGCAGCTGGAAGTGGCCCGTTTCGCCCCGCAGCTCACCACCGCCCTTTATCATGGCCCGTCCAGAAACCTGAAAGAAACAACATGCAAGTCGGCCGACCTTCTGATCACCACCTACGGCGTGGCACGCTCTGATGCCGACCAACTGAAGAAACGGAAGTGGCAAGTGCTGGTCATCGACGAAGCCCAGAACATCAAGAACAGCGGTACGGCACAGAGCAAGGCCATCCACAGCATTCCCGCCGAGGCGCATATAGCGATGAGTGGCACACCAGTGGAAAACCGCCTGTCGGAGTTCTGGAGCATCATCGACTTCACAAACAAAGGGTACCTGGGTTCCCAAAAGGATTTCGCAGAACACTATGCGCGTCCCATTCAGAACAACGGGGACAAGCAGGTGGCCGACCGTTTCAAGAAGGTGACCGCCCCTTTCCTGATGCGACGGCTGAAGACCGACAAATCCATCATCTCGGACTTGCCCGACAAAATCACGCAAAACCAATATGCCACACTGACCCCCGAACAGGCCGCCCTCTATCAAGAGACCGTCACCCGCTGTATGGCGGTCATCGAGAACATGGAAGCGGACGACAGCCAGGCCCTCTTCAAACGCCAAGGACTCATCCTACAGATGATACTGGCCCTGAAACAGATTTGCAACCACCCCACCCAGTATCTGAAAGACAACCGCATGGATGCCTCTCTGTCGGGAAAGTCACAGATGCTGCTTGACCGGCTGCGTGCCATTGTGGATGCGCAGGAGAAGGTGATTGTCTTCACACAATTCCGCGAGATGGGTGACCTGCTGGTCCGTTTTATCCGGGAGGAACTGGATGAAATCCCGTTGTTCTACCACGGCGGATGTTCGTTGAAACAGCGTCAGGCCATGGTGGACCGGTTCCAGAACGACCACAACTGCCACATCTTCCTCCTTTCGCTGAAAGCCGCCGGTACGGGCCTCAATCTGACGGCTGCCACGAATGTCATTCACTACGACCTCTGGTGGAATCCTGCCGTGGAGGCGCAGGCCACCGACCGGGCTTACCGTATCGGCCAGCATCAGAACGTCCAGGTGTTCCGCTTTATCACACAAAACACCTTCGAGGAGCGCATCGATGCGATGATACAGGACAAGCGGCATTTGGCAGAAATGACGGTGGCCACCGGCGAGAGCTGGATTGGGAAACTGTCCAACCGGGAGCTGCATGATATTTTCGGATAATTTCAGCCACTCCCGAGACAGAACCAATCACCCACCTCTTGTCTATTATAGTACTGTCAGGTGCATGAGCACTGGTACTGGAGTTGTAGTCAACTTCAACTCCAGTACCAGTTAAAATAACTGGCAGTACCAGTGGACTGGTACTGGGCAAGATGCCTACAAGCCCTATGGGGACAGCCGGTTGACCCGGCCGGGCATGACTTTTAAAAAAAGGCGTTCCCTCTTTATCCCGGGCAGATAGGTTTTGCTATATGGGAATAAATGCCTACTTTTACCACGCATTTAAGTAGAACCGTGCCATGAAAAGCCTGCATATCATCACACCCGTCAAAGACTCCATCGACTTCACGCTCGAAACGGTCAAAGCCATCCTGGCTTCGGAACTGGAGGTCCCGTACACCTACACCGTCTACAATGACTTCAGCACTCCTGAAAATACCCGGAGACTGGAAGAGGCAGCCCACGAACTGGGATTCGGCCTGGTGAACCTCTCTGACCTGACCGACCATCCTTCACCCAACTACTTGCTGGTGCTGCAGAAAACCCGCCGGGAAGCCATCGCCGCCGACGCAGGCCTGCTGATTGTGGAATCGGATGTGGTGGTGCAACCGCATACCTTACAGGCATTGTTTGACGGAGCGACGGCACGTCCCGATTGTGGCATTGCTGCCGCCGTAACGGTGGACGAAAAAGGGGAAATCAACTATCCGTACCTGCACGCCAAAGGACAGGAAGGAAAGATTTATCCCGAAAAAAAGCATTGCAGTTTCTGCTGCTCGCTGCTGACGCCGGATTTCCTGCGTGCCTTCGACTTCGACGGGCTGGATGCCTCCAAGAACTGGTTCGATGTGACCATCTCGCACGAAGCGCTCAAAAAAGGTTTCCGCAACTACCTGTTCACCTCGCTGCCTGTGTGGCACCGCCCGCACGGCAGCCGCCCGTGGAAACAATTGAAATATACCCATCCGCTGAAATACTACTGGCTGAAGTTCACCAAAGGCCTGGACAAAATCTGATAACCGTATGA
The DNA here is from genome assembly GCA_945833835.1 of uncultured Bacteroides sp. GTDB lineage: Bacteria > Bacteroidota > Bacteroidia > Bacteroidales > Bacteroidaceae > Phocaeicola. The sequence goes on along the minus strand of CAMAFR010000002.1, from coordinate 50,696 downwards.
GTTTCTGGAATCACCGTACACTGGTATTGCATCCCGACTTTACGGGACTGGACGACTTCCTGTTGGGGCTGCCCGAACGTTTCGCACGCCAAGAGGGCCAACTCATCCACAACGGGCGCAACCAGTTGCGCCGCATCGACTATAAGGGCACGGCTTATGTGGTGAAGGCATTCCGCCGCCCCAACTTCGTGAACCGCTTCGTCTACGGCATCTTCCGCCCTTCAAAAGCCATGCGGTCTTACCGCAACGCCTTGCTTTACCTCCGTATCGGCGTAGGGACTCCCCGCCCCGTGGGGTATATGAACCTGCGCAAGGGACTGCTGTTCGACCGCAGCTATTTCGTGACGCTGGCCTCGGACTGCCCTTACCGCTATGAAGACCTTTTCACCCGGCATTTCGACCGGCAGGAAGACATCCTGCGTGCCATTGCCCGCACCACGGCCTGCCTGCACGAGCATGGATTGGCGCACAAGGATTACGGCCGTGCCAACATCCTCTTCGGAGAGAACGCGCAAGGAGACATACAGATTGAGATTGTGGACCTGAACCGCATGGCGGTAGGACCGCTCGACCTCCAAGCAGGCTGCAAGAATTTCGAACGGCTGCCTGCCACCCCCGAAATGCACCGCATACTGGCCGACGAATACGCCAAAGCCCGTGGCTTCGATGCACACCGCTGCTTAGAACTGATGCAGGCTTACCGCCGTGTGCAACCCGGGAAAATTGATAATTTGTATTGAGTTATGGAGAAAGCTATCCGCATCATTGCCGTGGTGGTAACCTACAACCGCCTGTCCCTGCTGCAACGCAACCTTGCCTGCCTGCGACAGAACCGCCCGGTGAGTGAGATCATTGTCGTCAACAACGGCAGCACCGACGGCACTGCCGAATGGCTGGCCACACAAGCCGGCGAACACCTGCACGTCATCACGCAAGCCAACGTAGGAGGTTCGGGAGGTTTCTACCGGGGCATGGAAGAGGCCTGCCGGCTGGAAGCCGACTGGATATGGTGCATGGATGACGATGTCTTTCCGCGTGCCGACTGTCTGGAACAGCTGCTGCCCTACACGAGCCGTCCCGAGATAGGCATACTGGCCCCGCGCCGGCTGATGGAGGAGCAGGTTTTCACCAACGACTTCCTGGCCTATGACTTCAGGCATCCCTTCTCCTCCATGTACAAGAAGAAACTGAAGAACAGACAGGTGGACACCCCGGTGGAGATAGCAGGCACCGCCTTTGAAGGCCCTTTCATCCGGCGCAGCGTAGTAGACCGCATCGGACTGCCCAACAAGGAACTGTTCATCTTTTGCGACGATACCGACTATTGTATCCGCACGCTACGCGCCGGCTATAAAATATTGTATGTGCCCAATGCCTTGATGGACAAACAACGGTTCTTCTCGGACGATAATTGGACGGAACGCAACCGCAAGAAAAAATGGAAACGCTTCTACCAGGTACGCAACTCAACCTATTTGAACCACCATTACGGAGAAACCTGGTGCGTACGTAACCTCCGCGGCTTTGTCTGCGTGGCCGGCTACCTCCTGACCGCCCTGGCTACCCTGCCCTTCAGCAACGCCTACCGCCTGAACGACCTTCCACGATTCTGGCAGGCCTACCGGGACGGACTGCGGGAAAAGCTGGGGAAAATGACAGAATGAGTGCTCCTCTTTTGGAGCACTTCTCATTCATCCGTCCATTGTCCGCTGGTATGGAAATAACGTTCCATCACCATCAGCTGCAACAACTCCTCACGTTCCTCATCACGAAACTGGCGGACATATTCATGAGCATGGCCGATGATTTCTTCCGCCTTATCCGGATGTTCCATATAGAAACGGAGTTTCTGTTCGAGATCCGAAAAATCTTCTCTGACTTCCACATAATGATAATCTGGACGTAACGTCCCTTCCATAAACCACGTTTCACACGTAGGACGTGTCATCACCGCCAACGAATTGGACGACATGACCCACTTCAGGTTAGATGCCACATCGTTGCCTTCGAGTGCCAAAATAAACTTATAGTCCAGATGTTCCGCAATCGTCTTTTTAGGAGCCATCCATTCCTCCGGACAGCCCTCATTACGACCCACCACTCCGCAATCACACAAAGGATGACCAAAAAACTGCTGAAGAAACCGGACCCTCAAACGACTTTGACGTATTTTGCCACGGAAAATGGCCTTGTTCAGTTTCTCTGCAAACGGCTTCGTGTCATGCACAAACATAAAATGCCGCAGTTTGTCCAATTTCAACAAGACTGAATTCTGATTGTCTGTCGTCAGTAACCGACTTTTTACGACAGTAGGTTCGTCAGGCGTAAAATACACATCACCGGGACAGAAATGCCAGCGTAAGGAAGGGGGAAACCATCTGGTGACATCATGCTGGTCAAAATAATAGGCCGTATGGAACATTTTTCTCCGATAGCCCCCCAACGTACCGGTATAATGTATCCAACTCCTATCACGCACCAGCTTGTCTTCGCTTTCCATACACCAGGATTGGGAAATCTTGATATAGTAGTCCACCCGCTGCTGCAAATAACGGTAATCGTCACGACACACTGCCTTTGCCAATTTCCGCCGCAGCTGCCTACGATAAAAGACATCCGGCACGAGCAATCCTACTCCCTTCTCTAAAAAGTTCAAAGCCTTGACAGGCTTTCCGCTGTTTAACTTATAGACAATATTGTCACCCATAATCAACCCCTCAAAATATATAAGCTACTTAACACTACCGATATAAGGAATAAACGGTTTCCAAAAAGACATCCTGCTCTTATGCATAAAGCCGTGGCAGCCCATCGGCAACCGGTTCCGGTTCAACTGATGGCACAACGCAGGTTTCAGGTCGTAGGCAAAGCGTAATGCCGTCTCGACAGTCGGATAATTCCAATCCTCCGGGACCAATGCCCAAAAGATATCTTCATTATAAAGGCTGTCTCCTTTCTTGGACTCATAGAAAGCTATCTCTTTGGCATAACGCCGGCAGGCAGCCTCAAAAGCGGCCACCCTCCGCAGGCACAATCCCCCATTCCCAATACGACCATACATCTGGATCCGTAGATTGCCTTTAGAGGCGGTCATCCACCGTTTTAACTGAAGCCATTGCTTCAAGGGGAAATGCGTGTACCGCGGACGCAAAGGCCAGGGAGGGGCCACCAAATCATATCCGGCAGCGCACCACTGCAACAATTCATCACGGAAAACCCACGCATCAAGATGGCAAATCAACAGGTACTCGGTATCGGCAAACAGTTGGTAAAATGCAGCCGACATCATCATCTTGTTGTAACCGGCGATGCCATTTTCCAAGCCCAACCATTCAGAAGACACCTCCATGATGGTTGCCTGCGGATAGGTCATTGCCCACCGATTGATAGACAGCCCTTTGGGTTTCAGGAATACGACAGGGTGCGCTGACAACACACGCATGGTATTGTCCAACGCACTCATTTCCCAATCTTTTAAAGCCTCCTTATAGAACGGTATTACTACTTTAACTTTCTGCATGCCTTCACTTTGTTGACAATCAGTTGACATCAGTACATTCGAACACATTGTCCATCACTCCACAAACTTCACCTTCGCCGCATCACGGGGCTTGGCCGCCGGTGTCTCGTCGGGATAGCCGAAAGCAATGCAGTAGAGCAGCTCGTAGCCCTCGCTGAACTCCAAACGTTTCAGGTATTCAGCAGCTACAGGACTCCGCATGAAAGCTGCCGGCGAACCCAGACAGCAGCTGCCAATACCCATTGACCATGCGGCCACCATCATATTCTCGCTCAGCAGACCACAGTCGAACGCCGAGGTAGGCGATGCTACCTCATGCCCTACAAACACCACCGTAGGCGCATTGCGGAACATGTTCTTGAAATTAGGGTCAGCAGCCATCTCGGGCTTCTCACGCCGGAAGAGTGCGGTCACCCCGTCAATGAATTCAGGATTGTCCACCACACGTATTTCCCAAGGCTGCTTGTTCATGGCATTCGGAGCATGGATGCCACAATCCACAATCACCTGCATCTGCTCACGCCCTACCGGTTGCGGCTGGTATTTCCGCACACTGCGGCGTGTCAGCAACGTTTCCACCACCACATTCTTGTCTGCGACCGGTGCCCCTTCAGTTTCGGCAGCCCCCTCTGCCTTGCCGGTCTTGCCGCCACACGCCACTAACGGGAGCAACAAGGCCAACATCATTCCAAATGTCCATTTTTTCATTGTTGTGTTTATTTAGTCCATACATTGATAATTTCCACGACATACATCTTATGGAACCCGCCATGCGCACCATACCACCGGCTCACCAGCGACGGGTCAGTGAAGCAAGCCGGGTCAATGGCATCGGCATACAACTTGCGGCACTCCAGCACCAGACGCGCCTCTTCGTAGGTCACGTTCCCTTGTTCCGTCACCAAAGGATGCAGTCCGGCCTCGGCCACCTTGTCGGTATCACGTCCCGACTTGGAACCACAGATGCCATGCACCTGCTTGTGCTCCGCCCCAAGGAAAGAAAGGGTCAGCGTATCCCCCTGCTCCACAAATCCGTAGGTATAACGTTCGGGACGGATAAAGACGAAAGCCACAGGCCGTCCCCACAGCACACCAATCCCACCCCAGCTGGCAGTCATCAAATTGAACCGTTCGGGCGTACCAGCCGTGACCAACATCCATTCCTTACCGATGGCATCAAACATATTGTCCTTCAGTTCGGACACATTCATTCTTTTCATATCGCTCTTTGATTCTGAATTAAACCCTGCAAACTTACGAACTTACACGCAATTGTTCCCAATTTATTTCATAAAAAATCATCAAAGCAATGTCGATTCTCTCACTACCATTTCCGCTTCCAGTATGACGGTTTCATCGACAGCAGAGAAATCTTTGATCTTCTCCATAATCAGCCGGGAGGCTTCCTCTGCCATTTGCATCACCGGTTGTTCCACGGCAGTAATGGATGGATGCACCAACTTACATAATTCCGTGCCTGATATACAACCAATCGCCACATCCTCCGGAATGTGGTAATGGTGCCGTTGCAAGCAGCTCTTGGCTCCTAATACGGACATTTCCGTAAAGCCGAAAATGGCATCAAAAGAAACGCCTTGCCGGATAAGCCCTTCCACAGCACGCTCTCCGTCTGCAAAGTTGACTCCCGCATCTACAATATATTCCGGCGGACAAGGCAAGTGAAACTTCTCCAATGCGTCTTTGTACCCTTTCTTCCGTTCGTTGGCGTTTTGGATATAGGAAGGACCTGCCAAATGGACGATGCGCTGCTTGCCACTACGGATAAGATATTCCACCATAAAGAATGCTTTGATATAATCGTTTATCTGCACTTTGGGAGCGGAAATATCCGCCACCGTACGGTCGAAAAACACCAACGGAATGTGTTTGTCCAGCAAACTCTGATAGAGTTCGTGGTTCTTTTTGTCGTGGCACACGCTGATGAGAATGCCCTCCACCCGATAATCCTCCATCATCTGTAAGTTCAGCCGTTCTGCTTCAACATCTTCATGCGATTGCGCCAGTGTAACCCGGTAACCGGCCTTGTTCAGTATCTCTTGGGCACGAGTGATGAAGTTCATGTAAAAGGGTGTAATCATCTCGGGCACTACGATGCCGATGGTACGTGTACTCTGCTTACGCAAGTTGACAGCAAGTTCATTGCGTTTATAGCCCAATCGTTCTGCCGCTTCCAATATCTTTTGTTTGGTTTCTTTGCTGACATTGTAATCATCGTCACGCAAAGCGCGCGACACTGTCGACTTGGAGATACCCAGTTCTTTCGCTATATCTATGATGGTAGTGTATTTCATTCCATTTTCAAGATTAACAGTGAATAAAGTTAGAGGTACAAAGATACAATATTTTCTTGATTGTTTTCGGGAACGATTGCGGAAATCGGGAACGGTTGTGGGAACGGTTGCGGAAAATTCTTTCTGCAAATCAATGTTTTAGCATACTTTATCAACTTAATTTTGTGTCAGAAAAACATAAGACTTTAAAAAAAATAATGCCATGAAAAATGATTCTAATTCATTCAAAGTACCTTTCATCAGTAAGTTCGCCTATGGAATGGGCGATGTAGGCTGCAACTTCAGTTGGATGTTTGTCGGGAATTTCCTGATGATATTCTATACCGATGTGTTTGGTATCAGTATGAGTGCCGTAGCTTCGCTGATGCTGCTGTCTCGCTTTTGGGATGCCATCAATGACCCGATTATCGGAAGTTTAAGTGACAAGACCCACACACGTTGGGGGCGCTACCGACCGTGGTTGCTGATGGGCGCACCGCTGACGGCTCTTGTCCTGGTGCTGACTTTTTGGGCGCATCCCGATTGGAACGAAACGAGTAAGATTCTCTACATGGCATTGACCTACTGCATCTTGGTATTGGGATACACATGTGTCAACATTCCCTATGGTACGTTGTGCGGAGCCATGACGCAAAACATGGATGAACGGGCGCAACTCAACACTTCCCGTTCTGTCAGCGCAATGGTTGCCATCGGCATCATCAACATTATCACGATTCCGCTGATTGAGCTGCTCGGCAAAGGCGACATGAAGCAAGGCTATTTGTGGATAGCCATTCTTTATGGTGCCATTTTCACCGCATGCCATCTTTTCTGCTTTGCCAAAACTCAAGAAACCGTGACGGTTCCCACCCGACAGAAAATACCTTTGAGAATACAGTTGAAGGCAGTGGTAAGAAACAGACCTTACCTGCTGGCACTGCTCGGCCAAGTCCTGTTCGGCTTCGTTCTCTACGGCAGAAATGCGGATATGCTCTACTATTTCACCTACGTGGAAGGCAGTGCTTCGCTCTTCTCCCTCTACTCGCTGGCTATCATCGTACCCTCCATTATCGGAGCAGGCTGTTTCCCGTTAGTATTCAAATGGACTTCCAACAAGGGCTGGTCGGCATCGGTCTTCGCACTGGGCACAGGCGCAACCATGATGGCACTCTATTTCTTTAGTCCCAACACCTCGCCTGTGCCTTTCTACCTCTTCGCTGCATTGTCACAATTCTTTTTTTCCGGCTTCAATACCGCCATCTACGCTATCATACCAGACTGCGTGGAGTATGGCGAATGGCGCACGGGAATCCGCAACGATGGCTTTCAATATGCGTTTATCTCCTTAGGCAACAAAATGGGTATGGCACTGGGAACTTCCTGCCTGGCCCTGGTCTTGGGAGCAGCAGGATATGCCTCGAATGCGGCACAAAACGAAGAGGTGGTTTCCATCATGCGCCACTCTTTCAGCACCATTCCCGGAATGATTTGGGTAGTGACAGGCGCAGCCCTGCTCTTCTATCCGCTGAACAAGAAAATATACAATCGTATTATAAAAGTCATTGCCCACAAGGCCATGAAAAAATTACACCATTCATTCAAATAAAAAAGTTGGACACATAAAAATATACACATTATGAAAGGAACAATGAAAGTAGCCGTTATGAACGGCATCGGACAAATGGGTTATGTAGAACGTGCCATCCCCCAACCGGCAGACAACGAAGTATTGGTGAAACTGGAATATGTAGGGATATGCGGGTCGGATATGCACTATTATGAAACAGGACGCATCGGAAATTACATCGTGGAGCCTCCCTTTGTATTGGGACATGAGCCGGGTGGTACGGTAATCGAAACAGGCAAGAACGTAAAACACCTGAAGGTGGGTGACCGTGTGGCATTGGAGCCGGGAAAGACCTGCGGACATTGCGAACATTGCCGCGAAGGGAAATATAACCTCTGTCCGGATGTGGTGTTCTTTGCCACTCCGCCTGTTGACGGTGTATTTCAAGAATATGTAGCGCACGAGGCAGACCTCTGCTTCAAACTTCCCGACAACGTAGATACGATGGAGGGGGCATTGATAGAACCGCTGGCCGTTGGCTTCCACGCTGCCAACCAAGGAGGCGCACATGCCGGACAGACTGCCGTGGTATTCGGTGCGGGTTGCATCGGACTGGTCTCCATGATGGCATTGAAAGCCGAAGGGGTCTCCAACGTCTATGTGGTGGATATTATGCAGAAGCGATTGGACAAAGCATTGGAACTGGGTGCCACAGGCATCATCAACTCCAAAGAAGAAGATGTGCAGCAAGCCGTGGCACGTCTGACCGAAGGCAAGGGAGCAGACCTTGTCATCGAAACAGCGGGTATGGAAATCACCACCCGACAAGCTATCCATATTGCCAAAAAGGGCAGCAACATTGTGCTCGTAGGTTATTCCAAGAGTGGAGAAATGACGCTTCCTATGAGCCTCGCGCTCGACAAAGAGCTTACCTTCAAAACCGTTTTCCGCTATCGGCACATCTATCCAATGGCAATTGAAGCAGTGGCATCGGGCAAGGTCAATCTGAAAGGCATTGTAACGAATGTGTTCGACTTCAACGATATGCAGAATGCGATGGACAGCAGTGTGCGCGACAAAGCGAACATAGTGAAATCCATAGTCAAAATCTCATAATCCATGTACCAAACCATCTTACTACAAATGGTTGCTCCGATACGAAATATCTGTTTGTTTTTACTCCTTGGTTGTGTCTGCCCCATGCAGGCACAACTTCACTTCAATGCCGATGTGAAGAGTAACCACCTGTGGCGAGGCATTGAAGTGGCAGACGGAGTAGTGCTGACAGCCGATGTCAACTATAGTTTGCTGGACGGGATGGTCAACATTGGCTTGTGGGGAGGTACCAATGCTACCGGTACTTACAAGGAGTTCAACAACCATCTTTCCTTATGCTATCGTGGCTTTTCCCTCAGTTTTTGGGACACCTACAACTTTTCACCCGGTGCCACCTACAATAACCGTGAATTCTTCAACTATCAGGCACACGAAACAGGACGCTTTCTGGATGCCACAGCCAGCTATCACTTCGGCAAAAAGTTTCCCTTGCTACTGAGTTGGAGCACCGTTCTATTTGGCCGCGACCGCAATACGGAGAATACGGCCAACAAATACTCCACCTTCTGCTATGCCGAATATGCTGTCTACCAAAACGAGTGTTGGCAGATAGATGCAGGCATCGGGGGTGCATTCGCCTTGAACCGTTCGGGTGATTCCTCGCATTTCTACGGTGATAAGGCAGGCATCGTACACATGATGCTGAAGGTCACACGCAGGGTAAACATCGGCAAATGGAAGTTGCCTATATATGCTTGTGCCTTATGGAATCCACAAAGTGACAGGGCTTTTTTACAGATTGGAGCACAGGTATTTTCATTCTGATTCTTCCTGAGCAATGAGGATCCCAAGTAATTTTGATGATTTTCCATTCGAAAAGCGCAAAAAAACTAAAAAGTGAAAAACGTCCCTGCCGGAAAAGCAAAAAAGCCGTACCTTTGCCCAGAAAAACGCTCCAAGAACAATCTCTAAAAAGAAAGGAAAACAAACAGTGGCAAAGGACGAAGAGGTGGTACTGACCCCCATGATGAAACAATATTTCGAGCTGAAAGCCAAACATCCGGACGCCATCCTGCTGTTCCGGTGCGGCGACTTCTACGAAACCTATTCGGAAGACGCCGTGGCGGCAGCCGAACTGCTGGGCATCACCCTGACCAAACGTGCCAACGGACAGGGCAAGAAAGTGGAAATGGCCGGATTCCCTTACCATGCGCTCGACACTTACCTGGCCAAACTCATCCGGGCCGGACGGCGCGTAGCCATCTGCGACCAGCTGGAAGACCCGAAGACCACCCGCAAACTGGTGAAGCGCGGCATTACCGAACTGGTAACGCCCGGAGTCGCCATAGGCGACAACGTGCTTTCCTACAAGGAGAACAACTTCCTGGCCGCTGTCCATTTCGGCAAAAACGCCTGCGGCATCGCCTTTCTCGATATCTCTACCGGCGAATTTCTGACAGCCGAAGGGACCACGGACTATATCGACAAGCTGCTGGGCAACTTCGGGCCGAAAGAAATCCTGTTCGAACGGGGCAAGAAAGATCTTTTCGAAGACGGATTCGGCAACAAGTATTTCACGTTCCAGCTCGATGACTGGATGTTTACCGAGACATCGGCCCGCGAGAAGCTGCTGAAACACTTCGAGACCAAGAATCTGAAAGGTTTCGGCGTGGAACACCTCAAGAACGGCATCATTGCCGCCGGAGCCATCCTGCACTACCTGGACCTGACACAACACTACCAGATAGGGCACATCACCTCGCTGGCCCGCATTGAGGAAGACCGCTTCGTGAGACTGGACAAATTCACCGTGCGCAGCCTGGAACTGACGGGCTGCATGAGTGAGGAAGGGACCAGCCTGCTCGATGTCATTGACCACACCGTCAGCCCGATGGGCGCACGCCTGCTGAAACGATGGGTCGTCTTTCCGCTGAAAGACGAAAAGCCTATCAATGAACGCCTGGACGTAGTAGAGTTCTTCTTCCGCCAACCGGAATTCAAGGACTTCATCGAAGAGAAGATGCAGCTGGTAGGCGACCTCGAACGTATCGTGTCGAAAGCGGCGGTAGGACGCATCTCGCCCCGGGAGATTGTCCAACTGCGCATCGCCCTGCAAGCCATCGAGCCCATGAAGAACGCCTGTCTGAATGCCGACAATGACCGGCTGCGCCACATTGGCGAACAGCTCAACCTCTGCCTGTCCATCCGCGACCGCATCGCCCGCGAAATTGCAGCCGACCCTCCCCTGCTCATCAACAAAGGAGGTGTCATTGCCGACGGCTACAACGAGGAACTGGACGAACTGCGCCGCATCTCCCATTCGGGCAAGGATTACCTGCTCCAGCTCCAGCAACGGGAAATAGAAAAGACCGGTATCCCCAGCCTGAAGATTGCCTACAACAATGTGTTCGGCTACTACATCGAGGTGCGCAACACCCACAAGGATAAAGTGCCCGCCGACTGGATTCGCAAACAGACACTGGTCAATGCCGAACGCTACATCACCCAAGAACTGAAAAGCTACGAGGAAAAGATTCTGGGAGCCGAAGAAAAAATCCTCAGCCTCGAAACCCGGCTGTACAATGACCTGGTGCTGGCGCTGGGCGAGTTCATCCCTTCCATCCAAATCAACGCCCACCAGCTGGCACAACTGGACTGCCTGCTGGCCTTTGCCGACGTGGCCAGGACCAACCGCTACATCCGTCCGGTCATTGCGGAGGATGATGTGCTCGACATCCGCCAAGGCCGCCATCCCGTCATCGAAAAGCAACTGCCGCCGGGAGAACAGTACATTGCCAATGATGTACGCCTGGACACCGACAGCCAGCAAATCATCATCATCACCGGCCCCAACATGGCCGGTAAATCGGCCCTGCTCCGACAGACCGCCCTCATCACCCTGCTGGCACAAATAGGGTGCTTTGTCCCTGCCGAAAGTGCCCATATAGGATTGGTCGACAAGATTTTCACCCGTGTAGGGGCCAGCGACAACATCTCGGCAGGCGAGTCGACCTTCATGGTAGAGATGAACGAGGCGGCCAATATCCTGAACAACCTCTCGCCCCGCAGCCTGGTGCTGTTCGATGAACTGGGCCGGGGCACCTCCACCTACGACGGCATCTCCATCGCATGGGCCATCGTAGAGCATATCCACGAACACCGGCGCGCCCGTGCCCGGACTTTGTTCGCCACCCACTACCATGAACTGAACGACATGGCCGGCCAGTTCAAACGCATCCGGAACTACAACGTGTCGGTCAAGGAGGTCGACAACAAAGTCATCTTCCTGCGCAAACTGGAACCAGGCGGCAGCGAGCATTCCTTCGGTATCCACGTGGCCAAAATGGCCGGTATGCCTCCGACCATCGTGCGGCGTGCCGAGCAGATACTGCACCAGCTGGAACATGAAAACCGGCAGACAGGTACCGCCGCCGCCACACCGGCCTCCAAAGCGTCATCGGCCTCCCAAGAAGGCATACAACTCAGTTTCTTCCAACTGGACGACCCTGTGCTGTGCCAAATCAGAGATGAAATCCTGCACCTGGATGTGAACAACCTCACCCCACTGGAGGCCTTGAACAAACTGAACGACATCAAGCGCATCATCAAGGGAGGATGACCTGCGGACAACCGGCAAGATGCCGAAAACAATGGGCTGACGAAAAAAATCCTTCCCAAACAGTACAACGAATCGAAAAACTCCTTATTTTTGCCCCGTAATTCTAAGGAAAGGTGCCAGAGTGATCGAATGGGCCGGACTCGAAATCCGGTGAACGGCTTGTCCGTTCCCAGGGTTTGAATCCCTGTCTTTCCGCCAAGAGGATGTGTCAACAGCACGATTGACGTGCAGACGCATCCTCTTTTCTTATCCCTCCCCTTCTTTTTCTCTCTCTGACGACAAGCCCGGAATAAAAAGACAGCGAAACTTATACCGAATCTCAATAAAAATGCGTACCTTTGCGGCCGAAAAAAACAAGTGGAAAGATTTGAGTAGCTTGCAACCACGGGAAAAAATGCTAAAACACACTCCGTCCCTCCTTCGTACAGGAGAGAAAAGACATCCCTACTCTTGTCCGTACACGGATAACACAATCGTTCAACAATTATCTTAAAAAGGAAACAACATGGGATACTTATTCACATCCGAATCGGTGTCAGAAGGACACCCCGACAAAGTGGCAGACCAGATTTCAGACGCCGTGCTCGACAAGCTGCTGGCCTATGACCCGACTTCGAAAGTAGCTTGCGAAACGCTGGTGACAACCGGACAGGTGGTACTGGCCGGCGAAGTGAAAACCCGGGCCTACATTGACCTGCAACGGGTAGCCCGCGAAGTCATCAACCATATCGGCTACACCAAAAGCGAATACATGTTTGAAGGCAATTCCTGCGGCGTTTTCTCGGCCATCCATGAACAAAGCCCAGACATCAATCGAGGTGTGGAACGCGAAGACCCGATGAACCAGGGAGCCGGCGACCAAGGAATGATGTTCGGATATGCCACCAATGAAACCGAAAACTACATGCCGCTGTCACTTGACCTGGCCCACAAACTGCTGATGGTGTTGGCAGACATCCGACGGGAAGGCAAAGTGATGACCTACCTGCGTCCGGACTCGAAGAGCCAGGTCACCATTGAATACGACGACAACCGCCGCCCGGTACGCATTGACACCATTGTGGTGTCTACCCAGCACGACGAGTTCATCCAACCGACAGCCCCGACGAAAGAGGCACAACTGAAAGCCGACGAGGAAATGCTGGCACAGATACGGCAAGATGTCATCAACATCCTGATGCCCCGCGTGATTGCCGAAATCCACAACCCAGACGTGCTGAGACTCTTCAATGACAAAATCAAGTATTTTGTAAATCCTACCGGCAAGTTTGTCATCGGTGGCCCGCACGGAGATACCGGACTGACGGGACGCAAGATTATTGTAGACACCTACGGAGGTGCCGGCGCACACGGAGGCGGTGCCTTCTCGGGAAAAGACCCCAGCAAAGTGGACCGCAGCGCCGCATACGCCGCACGCCATATCGCCAAGAATCTCGTGGCAGCCGGTGTGGCCGACGAAATCCTGGTACAGGTGTCTTATGCCATCGGTGTGGCCCGCCCCATCAACATCTTCGTCAACACCTACGGACGGAGCCATGTGGCCCTGAGCGACGGCGAAATCGCCAAGAAGGTGGAAGAGCTGTTCGATATGCGTCCACGCGCCATTGAGGAACGCCTGAAACTGCGTAACCCCATTTATAGCGAAACGGCTGCCTACGGCCACATGGGCCGCGAGCCGAAAACCGTGACCAAACACTTCGAATCACTGTACGAAGGCGACAAGACCATCGAAGTGGAACTCTTCACCTGGGAGAAGCTGGACTACGTAGACAAAGTGAAGGCCGCCTTCTTCTAAACAGCCGATACATCAAGGTGTCGGAACGGATCAGGAGCAGCGGCCCTGCCACCTGCCGTTCTGACACTTCCCACGTCTCCCCCCTTCTGCCCATGCCACTGCAAACCCCACTTTCAACAAACATGAACGACTGCCCTATCGGATTCGACGAACTTGTCCGGCTCTACCGGCAACGACAAGACGACCTGCTGCATACCCTGACAGCGGGCAGCCCTGTGACCGACACCGGTATGCCGGGAGAACCCCTGCCTTACATCATCTCCTCGGATCCACTGGTCACCGCCGTGATACTGGGCTGTCTTTTCCTGCTGGCCGTCACCATGCGCCAAGGCCGCAAGCACTTGCTGCAACACGCCATACAGCTCTTCAGCAACCGAAGACGCACCAGCCTGTTCGACGAAAGTACCGGCATTGACAACCGTTATACCGCTGCCATGAGCCTCATCACCTGTGTGCTGTGCGGCATCTGCCTGTTCGACTATTTCTCCTTCCACGAACCGCTCCTCATCCACCGTGTTCCACACTCGTGGCTGTTGGGATTGTACGCCGGCCTGACGGTGATGTTCATCTGCCTGAAATCACTTTTCTACACCTTCACCAACTGGATTTTCTTCTATCAGGAACAACGGCGTCTATGGATACAAACTTATTTTGACATGACCGGCAGCATGAGCTTCCTGCTCTTCCCCTTGGTAATGCTGAGCATCTACTACAATCCCGCACCACTGGTCACGGAATACTGCTGCACCGGTGTCCTGGCATTTTCTAAAATAGTGTTATTTTACAAATGCTCTACAAACTTTTCCAACCATTTTTATGGCTTTCTTCATTTAATTTTCTACTTTTGTGCCCTTGAAATCATCCCTGTACTGCTTTTATGGAGTGGGTTGGGATATATCAATAGTTTTCTGATATTAAAATTTTAAGACATTGAAGATAAAGAAAGTTCTGGTTTCTCAGCCAAAGCCTACTTCAGAGAAATCTCCATATTTCGACATCGCTGAGAAATACGGGGTGGAAATTGATTTCCGCCCGTTCATCAAAGTGGAAAGTGTAACTCCGAAAGAGTTCAGACAGCAGAAAGTGTCCATTCTGGATCATACGGCCATTGTGTTCACGTCACGACATGCCATTGATCATTTCTTCAATCTGTGTACCGAACTACGTGTCACCATTCCAGAAACCATGAAATATTTCTGCACGTCGGAAACCGTTTCATTGTACATTCAGAAATATGTCCAATACCGCAAGCGGAAGGTATTTTTCGGCAAGACCGGCAAATTCATCGACCTGCTGCCGATTATTGTGAAACACCCCGCCGAGAAATACTTCATCCCCATGTCGGACGTACACAATGACGAGATCAAGGATTTGCTGGACCAGAACAAGATACAGCACACCGAAGCGGTGATGTACCGCACGGTGAGCAATGATTTCACAGCCGATGAGAAATTCGATTACGACATGCTGGTTTTCTTCAGTCCTGCCGGCATCCAAGCCTTGAAAAAGAATTTCCCCGATTTTGAACAGAAAGAAATCGCCATCGGCAGCTTCGGTCCCACTACTGCCAAAGCAGTGAAAGACGCAGGCCTGCGTCTGGATCTCGAAGCTCCTTCGGCTGAGGCTCCGTCTATGCCCGCCGCTCTGGATATGTTCATTGCCAAGAACAACAAATAAAAGGCCACTTATTGGCTGATCTCTTTTTTTAGTACTGACCGGAGTTTTCTGTCTGCATAAAGTTTATAACTTTGCAAAACGAAAACTCCGGTTGTTTATTGTCCATACGAACGGGAAAACGGCATCCCCTGGCCTTCCCGTTTCCGACGGCCAACCTGTTAACAAAAGAACAAACATGTCAGAATATACTTTTCACAAGACCGAACGGCTGTGCAGCCGGACACTGATTGAACGGCTGTTTGCAGGCGGAAGCAAATCAATGCCGGCTTTTCCGCTACGGATTGTATATCTGCCCGTAGAGGGCGACTGTCTGCCTACGCTCTCGGTATTGTTCAGCGTCCCCAAGAAACGGTTCAAACGGGCGGTCAAACGCAACCGCGTGAAACGGCAGTTGCGGGAGGCCTACCGCCTGCACCGCGATGTGTTGGCCGAACCGCTGCAACAAACCAACCGGAAACTGCTGCTGGCCTTCATCTGGCTGGACAATGAGTTGCATCCCACCCATGAGGTGGAAGAAAAGGTTAAGAAACTGCTGCAACTGACTGCCGAACGCCTATGATACGAAACTTACTGGTGTGGCTGTTGCTGCTGCCCATACACTTTTACCGCCATTGCATCTCCCCCTTCACTCCGCCTTCGTGTCGTTTCACGCCCACCTGCTCGGCATACGCCATAGAGGCGTTACGCAAGCATGGCCCTCTGAAAGGGCTTTATCTGACCTTCAGACGACTGCTGCGCTGCCACCCGTGGGGAGGCTCAGGCTATGACCCGGTGCCCTGACTTTCCCACTTCCTCATCAGACAGTTCTGACCTTATTCCCCCCACTGCCATGCTGATAGACTGCCATACCCACCGCCTCCCGACCGACCCGACAACTGCCCTGCTGAGCTGCAACATGACAGACCCTCTGCCACCGGCTTCTGCTGTCTATCTGTCGGTAGGCATCCATCCCTGGTGGCTCACAAAAGACAATCTCACCGCACAACAGGAATGGGTACGCACCCGTCTGACCGACCAACGGGTCATCGCCCTTGGCGAGACAGGACTGGACAAACGCTGCCCAACGCCTTTCCCATTACAGGAACAGGCCTTCAGATGGATGATTGCCTGCTCTGAAGCACACCGGTTGCCCCTCATCATACACAACGTGAAAGCGACCGCCGAACTCATTGCCCTCCGACAGCACTCCCGGGCCCGCCAACCCTGGATTATTCACGGTTTCAGGGGGAAGAAAGAACTGGGCCAAAGCCTGTTGCGGCAAGGATGCTACCTCTCCTTCGGCGAACACTATGCCACAGACACTCTTGCCGCCATGCCAACAGGCCGCTGGCTGCTCGAAACAGACGACAGCACGGCCAGTATCCACCGCCTGCTGCAACGGGCGGCAACCATCAGAAAACAGTCGGAAAACCAACTGGAAGAAGAACTTGCGCAGACCGTCGGCCGACTCTTTTTTAGGCTATAAAAATTGGTTATTCAGATAAAGAATCGTATTTTTGCCCGTCAACTTAATTAACATATCAAATCGATGAATTTTGTAGAAGAATTAACATGGCGCGGAATGGTTCACACCATGATGCCGGGTACCGAAGAGTTGCTGGAAAAAGAAATGGTAACCGCCTACGTCGGCATTGACCCTACAGCCGACTCGCTGCACATCGGCCACTTGTGCGGCATCATGATGCTCCGTCACTTCCAGCGTTGCGGCCACAAGCCTCTGGCTCTGGTGGGCGGCGCAACCGGTATGATTGGAGACCCCTCGGGCAAATCGGCAGAACGTAACCTGCTGGACGAGGAGACCCTGCGCCACAATCAGGAATGTATCAAAAAACAATTGGGCAAATTCCTTGACTTCGAAAGCGATGCACCCAACCGCGCCGAATTGGTAAACAACTACGACTGGATGAAGGATTTCACGTTCCTCGATTTCGCCCGTACCGTCGGCAAACACATCACTGTGAACTACATGATGGCAAAAGACTCGGTGCAGAAACGACTGAACGGAGAAGCACGCGACGGCCTGTCATTTACAGAATTTACCTATCAGCTCCTACAAGGATACGATTTCCTGCACCTGTACGAAACCAAAAACTGCAAGCTGCAAATGGGGGGCTCAGACCAATGGGGCAACATCACCACGGGTGCCGAATTGATCCGACGTACCAATGGCGGCGAAGTATTTGCCTTGACCTGCCCGCTCATTACCAAAGCAGACGGTGGCAAATTCGGTAAGACCGAATCAGGAAATATCTGGCTGGATGCGCGCTACACCTCTCCCTATAAGTTCTACCAGTTCTGGCTGAATGTAAGCGACGAGGATGCCAAGCGCTATATCAAGATCTTCACTTCCATCGGCAAGGAAGAAATAGACAGCCTGGTGGCCGAACACGAACAGGCTCCCCACCTGCGTGCCCTTCAGAAACGACTGGCAAAAGAAGTGACCATCATGGTGCATTCAGAAGAAGACTACAATGCTGCGGTGGAGGCTTCGGGTATCCTGTTTGGCAACGCTACATCAGAGAGTCTCAAGAAACTGGACGAAAACACATTGCTGGCTGTCTTCGAAGGTGTCCCGCAATTTGAAGTAGCCAAAGCCGATCTTGAAGCCGGTGTCAAAGCCGTCGATTTGTTTACGGAAAAAGCCGCTATCTTCCCTTCAAAAGGAGAAATGCGCAAACTGGCGCAGGGTGGAGGCATCTCAATGAACAAAGAGAAACTGAAGGCATTTGACCAAATCGTCACTGCTGCCGACCTTCTGGACGAAAAATACCTGCTGGTACAACGCGGCAAGAAGAACTATTATCTGGTCATTGCCAAATAACCCGTAATATCATCCATTTTTTGACCATAAAAAACGCGCGCCTTAACCTTTCGGAAAAGACGCGCTTTTTTCGTTTTTCCTACCGCTATTCACATAGCAGTAAAAAAATGGGAGAACGCTTTCTCCCAACCTTGTTAACCTTAAATCTAATACTATGAAAAAAATCACGGTGCAAATGTATGCACTTTCCATTTTATATGCAAGCAATCGCCGAAATAATCAATCAGTTTTAAATTTCTTTTAGAAAATAATCCGTTTGCGTACACAATGTAACGTTTTGTAAGCTATTACAGAACCCTCATTTTGAAAAGGACAGAGAGATAAGGAGTGGCTTGACATAAACGTGTCTTGACGCAGCTGTCCAAACCTGATTTTCTGTTGTAGAAGCGTCATTTCCGTCATTCCTCATACTATGTTTCGTGGAGGGCAGCAGCAAAAAGAGAACCCGGTCGGAATAACACCAACCGGGTTCTCGGATCGATTATCAAATAAAAGCTCAGGCTAAAAATATCAGTCTTTCAGTTTTGCTTTGATGAAGTCACGGTTCAGACGGGCAATGTTGCTGATAGAAACGCACTTCGGACATTCAGCTTCGCAAGCACGCGTGTTGGTACAGTTACCGAAGCCCAATTCGTCCATCTTGGAAAGCATGGCCTTCGCACGACGCAGTGCCTCGGGTTTGCCCTGCGGCAACAGATTGAGCTGGCTTACCTTGGCTGAAACGAACAACATGGCCGAACCGTTCTTGCAGGCTGCCACACAGGCACCACAGCCAATACAAGAAGCTGCGTCCATCGCCTCATCGGCAATAGGCTTCGGAATCAGGATGGCGTTGGCGTCCTGCGGTGCACCGGTACGAACACTGACGAAACCGCCTGCCTGCATAATCTTGTCGTATGCCGTACGGTCCACCATCAAGTCCTTGATAACGGGGAAACCGGCCGAACGCCACGGTTCTACTGTGATGACATCACCATCTTTGAAACGGCGCATATAAATCTGGCAAGTAGTGGCTCCTGTAGCAGGTCCGTGGGGATGTCCATTGATATACAATGAACACATACCGCAGATACCCTCGCGGCAGTCGTGGTCAAATACTACAGGTTCTTTACCCCCTTCAACCAACTGTTCGTTCAAAATATCCAGCATTTCGAGGAAGGAAGTATCACCAGGAATGTCCTTCATCTGGAATGTATCGAAATGACCTTTATCTTTCGGTCCGTTCTGACGCCAAACTTTCAGCGTAAATGATATATTTTTATCCATATTATGTTAAGTTTTTAAGTTGAGAGCCGATTGTTTTCCGGCTACCGGCTCTCTGTTTTTCGCTCTATCATTCTTAGTTTCCGATCATCGAATATGCACCCTATAAGACATGCTCCAGTCCAGAAACTAAAAACCCAAGAACTTATTTATGATTTATAGTTACGGGTCTGTACCTTGATAGCTTCATAAACCAACGGTTCCTTCAGCAAGGTCGGTGCCTTTTCATCACTGCCCTGATATTCCCAGCAAGCCACATAGAAGAAGTTCTGGTCGTCGCGTTTTGCTTCGCCTTCTTCGGTCTGGTACTCTTCACGGAAGTGACCACCGCACGATTCGTTACGGTTCAAAGCATCGTACGCAATCAGCTCACCCATCGTAATGAAGTCCTGCAGGCGGATGGCCTTGTCGAGCTCAACGTTCATGCCCTCTTTAGAACCCGGAATGAACAACTGGGTCTCAAATTCTTTGCGGATTTCTTTCAGCTTGGCCAAACCGGTCTTCAAGCCTTCGGCAGTACGTCCCATACCAACATATTCCCACATAACGTGACCCAATTCCTTGTGGATAGAGTCTACAGACTTCTTACCCTTGATGTTCATCAGGTGATCAATCTTGTCCTGTACGGCCTTTTCTGCAGCTGCGAATTCGGGCAGGTCGGTAGAGAAGCGGGGAACCGTAATCTGGTCAGCCAGATAGTTCTGGATGGTATAAGGCAATACGAAGTAACCATCGGCAAGACCCTGCATCAATGCAGAGGCACCCAGACGGTTGGCACCGTGGTCAGAGAAGTTACATTCGCCGATAGCGAACAGACCCTTGATGGAAGTCTGGAGTTCATAGTCAACCCAGATACCGCCCATCGTATAGTGGATAGCCGGATAAATCATCATCGGGTTATAATATTTCACGCCCTTGATTTCGTTGGCCAGCTGACCCGGATTGACATCGGTGATTTCTTCGTACATATCGAAGAGGTTGCCATAACGCTGACGTACGACATCAATGCCCAGACGTTCGATACTTTCAGAGAAGTCGAGGAAGACGGCCAGACCGGTATTGTTGACACCAAAGCCTTTGTCACAACGTTCCTTAGCAGCACGTGAAGCCACGTCACGCGGAACCAGGTTACCGAATGCCGGATAACGGCGTTCCAGATAGTAGTCACGGTCTTCTTCAGGAATATCACTGCCTTTCTTGGTACCGGCCTGCAATGCTTTGGCATCTTCAATCTTCTTCGGCACCCAGATACGTCCGTCGTTACGGAGTGATTCAGACATCAACGTCAGTTTAGACTGCTTGTCGCCATGTACCGGGATACAAGTGGGGTGAATCTGCACATAAGCCGGGTTGGCAAACCATGCACCCTTGCGGTAGCAAGCCATAGCAGCCGTACAGTTACATGCCATTGCGTTGGTAGACAAGAAGTAAGCGTTGCCATAACCACCGGTAGCAATCACCACTGCGTGTGCGGCAAAACGTTCGAGCTTACCGGTCACAAGATTTTTGGCAATGATACCGCGGGCGCGACCGTCCACGATGACAACATCTTCCATTTCATAACGGGTATAGAGCTTCACCGTACCGGCACCTACCTGGCGGCTCAATGCTGAGTAAGCGCCCAGCAACAACTGCTGTCCGGTCTGTCCTTTGGCATAGAACGTACGCGATACCTGAGCACCACCAAACGAACGGTTGGCAAGCGTACCTCCATATTCACGGGCAAACGGCACGCCTTGTGCCACACACTGGTCGATAATGTTGTTGGAAACTTCGGCCAGACGGTAAACGTTGGCTTCACGGGCACGGTAGTCACCACCCTTCACTGTATCATAGAACAGACGGTAAACCGAGTCACCATCGTTCTGATAGTTCTTGGCGGCATTGATACCTCCCTGTGCAGCGATAGAGTGGGCACGACGGGGAGAATCCTGGATGCAGAAGTTAAACACACGGAAACCCATTTCACCCAGAGAGGCGGCAGCCGACGCACCGGCCAGACCTGTACCAACCACGATGATATCCAAACGACGTTTGTTAGCCGGGTTCACCAATTTCTGATGAGCTTTATAATTAGTCCATTTCTCAGCTATCGGGCCTTCAGGAATCTTAGAATCAATTATCTTAGTCATAATGTTTTTCAATTTAATCAGTTACACGTTAATTAACAAGCGCCGCAGCAAAGGCCCTTGAGGAAGAATACGACTGCCACCAGCATGAATCCCAGCACTACGATGGTAGAATAGATGTTGGAGATGCATTTCCAACGGTTGATCCAAAGAGTGTTGTTCCAACCCAGTGTCTGCATAGCACTCCAGAAACCGTGGGTCAGGTGGAACCACAGGGCTACCAGCCATACGATGTAGAGCACAAAATAAACGGGGCATCCGAACGTCTGCAGGATGTAGCCATAGCCATCGGCTGCATGCAGACCACCCATCATCGGGTTACCGATGATTTCGGCAAACTGCATTTTGTACCAGAAGTTGAAAAGGTGCAGTGCCACACCAAGGATAACGATGACACCCAATGCCAACATGTTTTGAGAGGCCCATTCCACGTTCTTCGGCGTCGAAGTGACTGCGTAACGTTCGCTACCGCGGGCCGCACGGTTCTGTACGGTCAGCCAGAAAGCGTAAATGATGTGAATCACAAACAGTGCTGCCAAACCTACAGTAGCCACCAAAGCATACCAGTTGGCGCCCAGAAACTCACAGACCATGTTGTATGCTTCGCCCGAGACCAAAGCTACACAGTTCATCGCCATGTGAAATGTCAGAAACAGGACAAGGGCGATACCAGTTACACTCATCACCACTTTCCTTCCAATAGATGAATTACTTAACCACATAAATGATTGAATTTAAATTATTTAATTGTTAGAACTATGATTTTCGAAGAAAATTCCGTTTGTTACTTGCAAATGTAGGAAATTTCCATTGTTATTACAAACAATTATAGAAATTATTCTTTAATGGAAAATAAGGTTATTTTTCCATGCTGGCGGCTGCCATTCCTGATTGTTCCTTCAACAACTCGACGGCCTTGTCCATGCTGTCGTTCAAACGGTTGATGACATGAAAATACTCACTCATGTCCCATAAGTCACGGGCAACAAGGGCTTTCACCTGTGTCTTGAGGAGCGGCAGTGCCGTCTGAAAGTCTTCTTCCTTGTAAACGGCTCCCAGTTTGCCGGCCAATGCCTGCAATTCATCCAGCAGGGCAGGCGTCACTTCAAATTCGGCATCAAACCGCTCGAACGTCCGGTATCGCTTCAGCCACTTGCTACGGTAACGGTCCATCAGCTGGAGATTGAACTGTACGAGTACACCTTTGTTCCGCAATTCCAGGTAGCCTTTCGTATAATAGGTCGTGTCTACAGGCACAAAACAGTCGGGCATAATGCCACCGCCCCCATACACAGTACGTCCTTTGCGAAGGGTCTTGAACTTCAACGAATCGGGGAAATGGATGCTGTCAGCGCTCAGCATCTCGCCACGGTTATACCGATCTATGAGGTCACGGTTGTACTGTTCGATGCTCTCATACGGCTTCTGGATACAACGTCCGGAAGGGGTATAGTAGCGCGCCACCGTCAGGCGGATCATGGACCCGTCGGGCAAATCCACCGGACGTTGCACCAATCCTTTGCCGAATGACCGCCGGCCCACTACCGTCGCCCGGTCCCAATCCTGCAAGGCTCCTGCCACAATCTCGCTGGCCGATGCCGAATACTCATCGACCAGAACAATGACACGTCCGTCTGGAAACACGCCATTGCCTTCTGCATGGAACTCGGCACGCGGATTCCGCCGGCCTTCGGTATAGACAATCAGCTCTTTCTTGCCCAAAAACTGGTTGGCCACCTCAATGGCGGCGTTCAGATAACCGCCCCCGTTGCCTTGCAGATCCAGAATCAAGTCTTGCATGCCCTGTGCCTGCAATTTGCGCAAAGCCTCGGCGAACTCCATTCCTGTCGTAGCCGAGAAACGGCTGATACGGATATAGCCGATAGTGGCATCGACCATATACGAAGCGTCCAGACTGTACACAGGAATCTTATCACGCTTTACCGTGAACGGAATCAGTTCGGGTGTTCCCCGACGCAGGATTTTCAGCTCGACCGTCGTACCTTTCTTTCCCCGAAGGCGGCGCATAATCTCATCGGTGGTCATTTTCACACCGGCTATCAACGTATCATTGACCTGCACAATGCGGTCACCTGCCAGGATTCCCACTTTCTCAGAAGGTCCGCCCGACACGGGTTGGATAATGAACAGGGTATCCGAGGCCATATTGAACTGGATGCCGATGCCTTCGAAATTCCCCTTCAACGGTTCGTTCAGGCGTTTCACCTCTTCCGCATCAGAATAGACAGAATGCGGGTCGAGCTTTTTCAGCATACTGACGATGGCTGTCTCCACCAGCCCGTCCTCGTCCACGTTGTCCACATACAGATGAGAGATGGCAAACTCCGCCAGCTGCAACTTGCGGGCCGGCGAGTTGAGTAACTTGTTTTGGGCCATCAGCGATGCCAGTACCGACAGTCCGATGACTACTGAACAGCATAGTCTTTTCATAACATCCGGCGTTTCAAGGTTCGTCTATCTCCATGCCTTCGGGTAAAAACTCACGGACATCCTTCCCGAACTGCAACAGCTCACGGACGATGGTAGAGCTGACGGAAGTCAGTTCGGGCTCGGTAAAGAGCAGAATCGTCTCAATGCCCGACAGCTTACGGTTGATGTCGGCAATGGTTTCCTCATACTCAAAATCACGCACCGTGCGAATGCCACGGAGGATGAACTTGGCTCCTTGTCGGTTCGCAAAGTCAATGGTCAGGTCTGTATAAGCTTCCACTTTGACACGCGGTTCGTCAGCATACAGACGGCGTATCATCTCCACCCGTCTTTCGGTCGGGAACCAAGTGCGTTTGGCCTCGTTCACCCCGATGCCTATGATAATTTCATCCATAAAGGTAAGGGCGCGCCGCACCACCGAATAATGTCCGATGGTAAAGGGGTCGAACGTCCCTGGGAAAATGGCTTTTTTCATATCTCTGTACTTTCTGTTTGTCAAGCGTCCGCAAAGGAGCATCTCCTCAGGACTCATTCCACAATATCTTCTTCCACCACCAGATTGTCGATAATGAAATTCTGGCGTTCCATGGTATTCTTACCCATATAGAACTCCAACAACTCCTTTACCGCATCGGTCTTGCGGAGCGTAACCTGCTCCAGACGGATATCCTTTCCGATAAAGTGACGGAACTCATCGGGAGAAATCTCCCCCAATCCTTTGAACCGTGTAATCTCCGGATTGGGTGCCAGCCGCTCGATAGCGGCCACCCGCTCTTCCTCCGAATAGCAATAGACGGTTTCATACACCCCTTTCTTGCGGTTACGGACACGGAACAAGGGGGTCTGGAGGATGTACACATGCCCTTTCTTGATGAGGTCCGGAAAGAACTGCAGAAAGAAGGTAATCATCAGCAGCCGGATATGCATGCCGTCCACATCGGCATCGGTGGCCACGATTACCTTATTATATCTGAGTCCGTCCAAGCCATCCTCGATATTCAGGGCCGCCTGCAAAAGGTTGAACTCCTCGTTCTCATACACCACCTTCTTGGTCAGGCCGAACGAGTTGAGCGGTTTGCCGCGCAGACTGAAAACCGCCTGGGTGTTCACATCGCGGCTTTTGGTAATCGAACCGCTGGCCGAATCGCCCTCGGTAATGAAGATAGAACTCTCCAGACGCGGGTCGTCGTCTTCTTTCTTGCCGCCCTTCACATCATTCAGATGGATGCGGCAGTCGCGCAACTTGCGGTTATGCAGATTGGCTTTCTTGGCCCGCTCGCGGGCTATCTTCGTCACACCGGCAATGGCTTTCCGCTCCTTCTCCGATTCCTGTATTTTTTGCAGCAGGGTATCGGCAATCTCAGGATGTTTGTGCAGGAAATTGTCCACATTCTCTTTCACGAAATCTCCCACAAACTTATTGACGCTCACCCCCGACAAGGTATAAGGATGACCCTCGGCGTCCTTTTCGGGAGCCATGGTCAACGACCCCAACTTGATTTTTGTCTGGCTCTCGAAGGTCGGTTCGATGACATTGACAGCGATGGCAGCCACCAGACCGTTCCGGATATCCTGAAAATCGAAGTTCTTCCCGAAGAACTCCTTGATGGTACGTGCCAGATGTTCCTTGAACGCACTTTGGTGGGTACCGCCTTGGGTGGTGTGCTGTCCGTTGACAAACGAATAGTATTCCTCTCCGTACTGCGGACTGTGTGTGAACGCTATCTCGATGTCTTCGCCTTTCAGATGGACTATCGGGTAAATGCCCGGTGCCGTCATGTTATCGTTCAGCAGGTCTTCGAGTCCGTTCCGGCTGATGATGCGGCGGTCATTGTAGTAGATGGCGAGCCCGGTATTCAGATAGGTATAGTTGCGAAGCATCGTCTCGATAAACTCGGGACGGAAATGGTAGTTGACGAACAACGTATTGTCCGGTTCAAAAAAGATATAGGTGCCATTCTCTTCCTCGGAAGCCTGTGTGACATCGCTCACCAATTCTCCCCGCTCAAACACGGCCTCCCGTTGTTGTCCGTCGCGGATACTTCGGGCGATGAAACGGACACTCAAGGCATTCACCGCCTTGGCCCCGACTCCGTTCAGTCCGACACTTTTCTTGAATGCCTTGGTGTCATACTTACCGCCGGTATTGAGCATGGACACGGCATCTACCAGACTTCCCAACGGGATGCCCCTGCCATAGTCACGGACAGAAACCCGCAAGTTCTCCTCCATGCGAATATCGATACGCTTCCCCGCCCCCATTTTGAACTCATCGATGCTGTTGTCGATGACTTCCTTCAGCAACACATAAATGCCGTCCTCTGCCTGTGAGCCGTCGCCCAACCGGCCAATGTACATCCCCGGACGGACACGCACATGCTCCATGTCGCTCAGATGGCGGATGTTCTCCTCGGTATATGACACTGGAGGAACGGCCTGCTTGTTTTCGTTCGTTTCTTCCATACCTTATTATATATAGCCTCTTTTTCTTCTCTATCACTCGGCTGGCACGATGTCTTTCTTGAAAGCACGGCGGCGCTTGTGGATGACCGATTCGAAAGCGCTCCATTGCGACTGCACTTTCTTGTTCTCCTCCAGTTCTGGATTGCTCTCGCCGTATTCGAAACCCAACTGCTGGTAGATTGGGACAAGGTCGTAGAACAACAATGCGTTGACCCCCTTGCTCTGATATTCGGGCTTGACTCCCACCAACAAGAGGTCGAGTGTCTTGGATCGTCTCCAGTACAAGGCCTTCAACAGGTGGAACCATCCGAAAGGCAACAGCCGTCCTTTGGCCTTCTGCAGAGCCTCCGACATGGACGCCATCGAGATGCCTACAGCCACCAGCTCTTCCGCCTCGTTCTCGACCAAGGTCACCATGCGGAGGTCGAGCAATGGCAGGTACATCTTGACATACTGGTCTATCTGTCCTTGTGTCATTTTAGAGAATCCGTAGAGCGGCGCATACGACTCATTGATGAGTTCGAAAATCCGCTGTCCGTAGTTCTTCTCCCGAATGGTCTTTTTGGTCGGCTTGACAATTTTCAGCTTATATTTTTGAAGAATGATTTCTGAAATACGCTTGAACTTCTCTGGCAAGGCATCGGGCACGGTCAGCTTGAATTCCACCCAGTCGGCTTCCTTCTCGAAACCCAACCGTTCCATGTGTTGCGGATAGTAGGGATAATTATAGATAGTTGCCATGGTACTCAACTGGTCAAAACCTTCCACCAACATTCCCTCGGCATCCATGTCCGTAAAGCCCAACGGTCCGACCACCGTTTCCATACCACGCTGCCGGCCCCAGTCTTCCACCTGCCTGAGCAGGGCTGCCGAAACCTCAGGATTGTCCACAAAGTCAATCCATCCGAAACGTACTTCCTTCTTGTTCCAAGTAGAGTTGGCTCGCTTATTGATGATAGCGGCGACACGTCCCACTACCTTATCGCCTTCGTAGGCAAGAAAATAATCCGCCTCGCAAAATTCAAACGCCGCATTCTTCTGCGGGCTGAATGTATTGACCATATCATCGTACAAGTCGGGCACCGAATAAGGATTATTCTTGTACAACTCATAGTTGAAGCGGATAAAAGTCTTCAGTTCTTTTTGCGAACTTACTTTCTTAATAATGATGGCCATCTGTTCTTTATTATCTAAGTAAAACTTCAAGCGGTAAAGTTAACACTTTTTTCTGAGAAGTACCGGCCACTCTGCCCAAGAAAAATCATCGGCCATTCATAAGGCCGGCAACGACAGAAGGAGATCAATCACCTGTGCATAGTTTTTCTGGCCCGAGGAGATCTTGTTGCCTTTCAGATAGAGGGTATAGAGTTTGTCCTGCACATGGCCCAGCAAGGGGCTGTACTTCTGCCGCCAATACAAACGGTGCTCCCGATAGGCACGTCTCACTTCCGGCCGCACCGTCTGCCACCATGCCACGAAGTCTTCCTGTGGCAACGCTCCTTGGGCATTGGTCAGCACATAGCCCAACAGTCCGTAATAACCGCAAAAGCGGACATAGGCATCGGTCGAACTGATACAGATGCGATAGGCCCAATAGTTGGCCTCCGCCTCACTGCTGACTCCCAACAGATGGGACAACTCATGGGCATACGTAAACGGATACTGACGCACAAGCAAATCGTGATTGACGTGCGACTCGGCAAAAAAAGGCCCCATATATCCCAGCACACCGACTCCGGAATAAAGGGCATTGCAGCAGGAACGTTTCGGATGCTGGAACGGATAGGGCCGGCACAACCCGTACACAGCTTCCACCTGGCCGAACGCTGTTTGGAGGAGCTCCTGCAATACCGGCAAGTCCAATGGTTGCTCAGGCAGATAGGCTGCATTCAGCCGGCTGGTATAATCGGCCAGAAACGCCCGGAACCGTGTTTCGTCATAAACGGCATGCTCCACACCCACCCGTTCCAGAAGCCCTGCCCGGAAGTAGTTCATACCCCATGCCCAATAGAACCAGACGTACAACCACAGGACCGATTCCAGGACCACAGCCGCCAGCTTCCTCCAGCGCACACCTTGGCTCCTGGCTGCCATCATGGCCACCAACGCGGCCGCACCACCCCCTATTACCAGCACCTCCTCCAAAGAGAAAGGTACTACGGAGGCCAACCGTGACAAGCCGTAAGAAATGGACGGATAGCAGTGACGGGCATACCACTCCCCCGCTCCGGGACAATAGCAGAACCCCCATACACCCCCGACAAGCAGGGCCAATGCTCCCCAACGAATCTGTCGAAACCGTCTGTTTTTCATAGAAGCAAAGTTATCGTTTTCAGATTAAAATCCGTACTTTTGTCGGGTTAAATATTCGTAGGATTCTAAAAATTGACACATGGTTTTAAATTACATTTGGATTGCGTTTTTTCTTTGTGCCTTTGCCGTCGCCCTGATTCGGCTGATAGGTTGGGGTGACACAACTGTATTCCCGGCCATCATCCAGGCCACTTTCGATTCCTCCAAAACCGCCTTCGAGATATCCTTAGGACTGACCGGTGTCCTGTCATTATGGATGGGCATCATGCAAATCGGAGAAAAAGGAGGCATCATCCGCCTGTTCTCAAAATGGCTCGGCCCGCTGTTCGAGAAACTCTTTCCCGACATTCCGAAAGGGCATCCGGTGACCGGCAGTATCTTTATGAACCTTGCCGCCAACATGCTGGGACTGGACAATGCCGCCACCCCGTTGGGACTGAAAGCCATGGAAGGACTGCAGGCGTTGAATCCGAAAAAAGACACGGCCAGCAACCCGATGATCATGTTTCTGGTGCTCAACACATCGGGATTGACCATCATACCCATCAGCATCATGGTCTACCGCGCCCAGATGGGGGCCGCGCAGCCAACAGACGTCTTTGTCCCCATCCTGCTGAGCACGTTCTTCTCTACCCTGGCAGGTATCATTGCAGTGAGCCTGTACCAGCGCATCCGCCTGCTCAACCGCACCCTCCTGCTGTTTCTCGGAGGGACTTCCCTGTTTATCGCCGGCATCATCTATGGCTTCGCGACACTTGCCAAAGAGCAGATAGACATCTACTCCACCACCGCTGCCAACGTCATCCTTTTTGTCATCATCATCGGTTTCATATTGGCAGGCATGAGGAAACGCATTAACGTGTATGACACGTTTGTCGAAGGTGCCAAGGAAGGATTCACCACCGCCGTACGCATCATCCCCTACCTGGTGGCCATCCTGGTGGCCATCGGTGTCTTCCGCGCTTCGGGCTGCATGGATTACCTGATACAGGGTGTCGCCGGCTTCATCACCGGTTGTGGCATCAACAGTGATTTCGTAGCTGCCTTGCCTACCGCCATGATGAAACCGCTGAGCGGAGGCGGTGCCAGAGGACTGATGGTAGATGCCATGAGCACTTATGGTGCCGACTCCTTCGTCGGCCGGCTGGCCTGCATTTTCCAAGGATCGACAGACACGACCTTCTATATTCTGGCGGTCTATTTCGGTAGTGTAGGCATCGTCAAGACCCGGCATGCCGTCACCTGCGGACTATTGGCCGACTTGGCAGGCATCCTGGCCGCCATCTTCATCTGTTATTTATTCTTCAACTGAAAAACGATATGATTACTTATCAAACAGAGGGCGTAGCTATGCCCGACATCCAACCGCAGACCACCACCGCCTGGATAAAAGCCGTAGCCGAGTCATACGGCAAACGCATCGGCGACATTGCCTATATCTTTTGCTCTGACGAGAAAATCCTGGAGGTCAACCGCCAATACCTGCAACATGATTATTACACCGACATCATCACGTTCGATTACTGCGAAGGGAAACGTCTGTCGGGCGACCTGTTCATCAGCCTCGATACGGTACGGACTAACGCCGAACAGTTTGGGGCCTCTTACGAGACAGAGCTCCACCGGGTCATCATCCACGGCATCCTGCATTTGGTCGGCATCAACGATAAAGGACCGGGCGAACGAGAAATCATGGAAGCGGCCGAAGACAAGGCACTGGCCCTGCTGGCATGAACACCTCGGCACGGTTCAGACTCCTCCTCAAAGAAATACAAAAACCCTAAAACATAACAATGGAATTCAACTACGACGTAATTGTAATCGGTGCCGGACACGCCGGCTGTGAAGCGGCGGCAGCGGCAGCCAACCTCGGTTCCAAGACTTGTCTCATCACGATGGACATGAATAAAATCGGGCAAATGAGCTGCAATCCCGCAGTGGGCGGCATCGCCAAAGGACAAATCGTCCGAGAGATTGACGCGCTGGGCGGCTATATGGGACTGGTGACCGACAAGACCGCCATCCAGTTCCGGATGCTGAACCGTTCCAAAGGACCGGCCATGTGGAGTCCACGTGCCCAATGCGACCGAGGCAAGTTCATCTGGGCATGGCGCGAGATTCTGGAAAACATCCCTCACCTGCATATCTGGCAAGACACCGTGGAAGAGCTGCTCGTAGAGCATGGAGCCGTGACAGGTGTCATCACTTGCTGGGGTGTCACGTTCCACGCCAAATGCGTGGTACTGACAGCGGGGACGTTCTTGAACGGGCTGATGCATATCGGCCACAAGATGCTGGCCGGAGGACGATGCGCCGAACCTGCCTCCTATCATCTGACCGAGTCCATCACCCGCCATGGTATTGTGGCCGGACGCATGAAGACCGGGACACCGGTCCGCATCGACGCCCGTAGTGTCCATTTCGACTTGATGGACATCCAAGAAGGCGAAAACGATTTTCACCGGTTCTCGTATATCAGCGAACCGCGCCGACTGAAACAGCTTTCCTGCTGGACCTGCTTCACCAACGAAGCGGCCCATGAAGTCTTGCGCAGCGGCTTGGCCGACTCCCCGTTGTTCAACGGACAAATCCAGAGCATCGGTCCCCGCTACTGTCCCAGCATCGAAACCAAGATTGTCACCTTCCCCGACAAACCGCAACACCAGCTGTTTCTGGAACCCGAAGGCGAAAGCACACGCGAGCTGTACCTGAACGGATTCTCGTCTTCCCTCCCGATGGACATCCAGCTCGCGGCCCTCCAACAGATACCCTGCTTCAAGGACATTGTTGTCTACCGTCCGGGCTACGCCATCGAATACGATTATTTTGACCCGACACAACTGCGTCATACGCTCGAATCAAAAATCGTCAAGAACCTGTTCTTTGCCGGACAGGTGAACGGCACTACCGGATATGAAGAGGCAGGCGGCCAAGGCATCATTGCCGGCATCAACGCACACATCAACTGTCATGGTGGCGAGCCGTTTGTTCTGGGACGCGACGAAGCCTATATCGGTGTCCTTATCGACGACTTGGTGACAAAGGGAGTGGACGAGCCTTACCGTATGTTTACGTCGAGAGCTGAATACCGCATTCTGCTCCGGCAAGACGATGCCGACATGCGTCTGACCGAACGGGCGTACCGCCTTGGACTGGCCAGCGCCGACCGTTACGAGCGGCTTTGCCACAAACGGGAAGACATCGCACGCATCGTGGATTTCGCCAAGAATTTCTCTGTGAAGGCCGACAAGATAAACGATGCCCTCATACAATTAGGCTCTACCCCTTTGGCACATGGCTGCAAACTCATCGATTTGTTGAGCCGTCCGCAGCTGACCATCGGTAATCTGTCATCCCACATCCCCGCCTTCCAAGAAACCCTGGCCTCCGTCAGCGAAGCCAAGGACGAAACAATCGAAGCCGCCGAAGTGCTCATCAAGTACAAAGGCTACATTGATCGTGAGCGCATGATTGCCGACAAGATTCATCGGTTGGAGGCCATCCGCATCCGCGGCAAGTTCGATTATGAGCAACTGCAATCGCTCTCTACCGAAGCACGTCAAAAGCTGGTGAAGATTGACCCGGAAACCCTTGCCCAGGCCAGCCGCATTCCCGGCGTATCCCCCAGCGACATCAACGTGCTGCTGGTCCTCTTAGGACGATGACCGCTGTTTCACGTGAAACAAACAATTTAAGGAAACCCTATAAACTACTGTATATGAACATTGAAACATTAAAGCAAAACCTGCGTGAAATCCCCGATTTCCCGAAACCGGGCATCCTTTTCTACGATGTCACCACTCTCTTTAAAAATGCCGCCTGCCTGCAAGAGATGCTGGAGGCCCTCTACGAGCTCTACAAGGACAAAGGCATCACCAAAGTGGTGGGTATCGAGTCGAGAGGCTTCATTCTGGGTGCGGCACTGGCCGCCCGGTTGGGTGCCGGCTTCATCATGGCCCGCAAACCAGGCAAGCTGCCTGCAGAGGTGCTCGAAGAGACTTACCAAAAAGAATACGGCACGGACACCATCCAAATCCACAAAGATGCCATCAGCTCAGACGACATCGTACTGCTGCATGATGACCTGCTGGCTACCGGCGGCACCATGGCCGCCACCCATCAGCTGGTAAAGCAATGCGGGGTCCGCCAAAGCTACATCAATTTCGTCATCGAGCTGACAGCCCTCAACGGGAGAAAGGCTTTCCCCGAAGAAGTGGAAATCGCCACTCTCCTAAAACTGTGAGCAGGCAGCAGCTCCTCCAAAAACAAAGGCCCGGGAAGGAAGCGTCCGGCACTTCCTTTCCTGGGTCAGCTACCCTTATAGACACCCGTAACCCAAAGTCCCTATGGAACGACTGGATTCAAACGACTACCTGAAAGGCATCGTCAGCAACCTCCCCGACTGCCCCGGCATCTACCAATACTTGAATGACGAAGGTACCATCATTTACGTTGGCAAAGCAAAGAATCTGAAACGCCGCGTTTATTCGTACTTCACCAAAGAGCAGCAATCGGCCAAGACACGGATACTGGTCAGCAAGATTGCCGACATCCGCTACATCGTAGTCAAGACCGAGGCAGATGCCCTGCTGTTGGAGAACAACCTGATCAAGAAATACAAGCCACGCTACAACGTCCTGCTCAAGGACGACAAGAGTTATCCTTCCATCTGCGTGAGCAACGAATATTTTCCACGCATCTTCCGTACCCGGAAAATCATCCGCAACGGCTCCACCTACTTCGGCCCTTACAGTCATGTCCCCTCCATGTATGCGGTGCTCGACCTCATCGCCAAGCTCTACCCCCTCCGCACCTGCCACCTGGCCCTCACGCCCGAGAACATCCGGCAGGAGAAGTTCAAAGTATGCCTGGAATACCACATCAAGAACTGCAAAGGTCCTTGCGTCGGGAAACAGACACACGAGGAATACATGCAGAACATCGCAGCCATCAAAGAAATACTCAAAGGAAATACCCAAAGCATCAGCCAGGCCTTGCTGAAAGAGATGCAGCAACTGGCCGAAGAACTGCGCTTCGAAGAGGCACAACAGCTGAAAGAGAAATACGAGCTGATAGAGAACTACCGCTCCAAAAGCGAGGTGGTCAGCAACGTCCTGCACAACATCGATGTGTTCTCCATCGAGACCATGGAAAACACCGCCTACATCAACTACCTGCACATCACCAACGGGTGCATCAACCAGGCCTTCACCTTCGAGTACAAAATCAGGATGAACGAGACCCAGCAGGAACTGCTGCAGCTGGGCATCGTGGAGATGCGCGAACGCTACCAAAGTACCTCCCGCGAAATCATTGTCCCCTTTGAGCTGGACCTCGACATGGACGGCATCACCTTCACCGTCCCCCAACGGGGAGACAAGAAGCACCTGCTGGAACTCTCCATCCTGAACGTGAAGCAATACAAGGTTGACCGGCTGAAACAGGCCGAAAAGCTGAACCCCGAACAACGCAGCGTGCGCCTCATGAAAGAAATCCAAGAGCAGCTGCACCTCGACAAACTGCCGATGCACATCGAGTGTTTCGACAATTCAAACATTCAGGGCAGCGATGCCGTGGCAGCCTGCGTGGTCTTCAAAAAGGCCAAACCCAGCAAACAGGACTACCGCAAATACATCATCAAGACGGTGGAAGGCCCAGACGATTATGCCTCCATGCAGGAAGTCGTACGCCGCCGCTACACGCGCCTCCTGCAAGAAAACGGCGAACTGCCCGACCTCATCCTGACCGATGGCGGCAAAGGACAGATGGAAGTTGTGCGCGCAGTCATCGAAGACGAACTGAAACTGGACATTCCCATCGTGGGTCTGGCCAAGAACGCCCGCCACCGCACATCGGAAGTCCTGTTCGGATTCCCGCCCGTCACGGTCGGCATCAAGCAGGGCACTCCCCTGTTCCATCTGCTGGAGAACATACAGGACGAAGTACACCGTTTCGCCATCCGCTTTCATCGGGACAAGCGCAGCAAAAGCCAGCTTACCTCAGCCTTGGACCACATCAAGGGGATTGGCGAGAAACGCAAGGCCGACCTGCTCAAGACGTTCAAAAACGTGTCACGCATCCGGCAGGCATCCTTGGAAGAGATTGCGGCCGTGGTGGGAGAAGCCGCTGCCAAAAACGTCAAAGAAGCACTTTCAGAAACGAAATAGATTCTTTATTTTTGCGACTTGAAAAACAAAGGAATCATAAAAACGACCACAATATGAGAATAGTCATCCAACGAGTCAGCCGTGCTTCCGTCAGTATCGGCGGAATATGCAAATCCTCCATTGGCGAAGGGTTCATGGTATTGGTCGGCATTGAGGAGGCCGATACGGAAGAAGACGCCGACTGGCTGTGCAAAAAGCTGATAGGCCTTCGTGTTTTCGATGATGAAAACGGCATCATGAACAAGTCGGTCCTCGACATTGACGGAGCCATCTTAATCATCAGCCAATTCACCCTGATGGCCTCCACCAAAAAGGGAAACCGCCCTTCCTACATCCGGGCGGCCCGACACGAAAAAGCCATTCCGCTGTACGACTACTTCTGCCGCCAAGTGAGCCATGCCCTGGGGAAACCCGTCGGCACCGGCGAGTTCGGCGCCGACATGCAGGTGGAACTCTTGAACAACGGACCGGTCACAATTTGTATGGACACTAAAAACAAGGAATAATATGACATTAGAAGAAGCACAACAGGCGGTAGACAATTGGATAAAGACCTATGGCGTCCGTTATTTCAACGAACTGACCAATATGGCCATCCTGACCGAAGAAGTAGGCGAAGTGGCACGCATCATAGCACGTACCTATGGCGAGCAGTCGTTCAAGTCCGGCGAGAAGACCAACCTGGCCGACGAGATGGCCGATGTACTGTGGGTACTGCTTTGCCTGGCCAATCAGACAGGTGTCAACCTGACAGAGGCCTTCCAGAAAAATCTGGAGAAGAAGACCAACCGGGACAAAGACAGACACAAGAACAATCCGAAACTGGGAGAAGGAGAACAACAATCATAAAACCCTACTGATATGAACTACGAGGAAGATTTTGAACTTGACTTCAGCGCAGAAGACAAGGAACATCTGCACCAGCCCAGCCAGTATGAGGTGGCGTTGGGCAAATACAATACCGACGTGAAAGAGGCGGACATCGCTGCCCGCACGGCACAGCTCATCGAACAGCATCTGATGGAAAACAATACGAGGGAGGTCAAGAAATTCCTGCTCCACTGCATCGACCTGACCACGTTGAAGTGTACCGACAGCGAACCCGATGTGATGCGCCTCACCCAACGGGTGAACGAATTTGTAGATGCCTACCCCGACCTGGAGAATGTGGCCGCCATCTGCGTCTACCCCAATATGGCCGAAATCGTGAACGACACCCTCGAAGCCGACCATGTCAAGATAGCCTGCGTAGCGGGTGGATTCCCGTCGTCGCAAACCTTCACCGAAGTGAAAGTGGCCGAAGCCGCCATGGCCTTGCATACCGGAGCCGATGAAATAGACATCGTGCTGCCGGTCGGCAAATTCCTGAGCGGTGACTACGAAGGTCTGTGCGACGAGATAGGCGAGCTGAAAGACGTATGCGGCGAACATCCACTGAAAGTCATTCTGGAGACCGGCGTACTGGGCAGTGCTTCCCACATCAAGAAGGCAGCCATCCTGGCCATGTATTCGGGGGCCGATTTCATCAAGACCTCTACCGGCAAAGAAAAAGTATCGGCTACCCCCGAAGCCGCCTTTGTGATATGCCAGGCCATCAAAGAATATTTTTTGGAAACAGGGCGCAAAATAGGTTTCAAACCGGCAGGAGGCATCCGCACCGTCCACGATGCCTTGGTCTACTACACCCTTGTCAAGGAACTGTTGGGAAAAGAATGGCTCACCAACGAACTTTTCCGTATCGGTGCCAGCAACCTTGCCAACGGACTGCTCGCTGAAATCACCGGGAAAGAAAACGGATTCATGTTCTGATACGCAGAGGAGGGTGTGTCAGACCTCTACACACACCCTCCCCTGCACCATCAGTATCTCTATCAGCGTTTCCGTTCGATGACATAATCAATATAGGCCACCAGCGCCTCACGCAGTTCGGTGTTCATGGTCTCCTGCAGCAGGGCCACCGCTTTATTGCGATATTCGTACATCACCTTCTCGGCGTATTCGATGCCCCCCTGTTCTTTAATGGCCTGCACAAATCCGGCAATCTCCTCCGATGTCGCTTCCTGCTGGCGGATACGGATGGCCAAAGCCTTCATCCGCTCATCCCCTACCTTATTTAATACATGCAAGGCAGGCAGTGTCAGTTTCCCTTCGAGCATATCATTGCCGGTAGGCTTTCCCAAGTCGGGGTTGGGCGAATAATCGAAGATGTCATCTTTAATCTGGAAGGCTATCCCCGCCAGCTCTCCGAACAACGCTGCCAGACAAGCCTCCTCGGGAGTGGCGCCTACCGCACGGGCTCCCATTTCGGCACTGGCAATGAACAACGCCGCCGTCTTCTTGCGGATGACATCAAAGTAAACTTCTTCTGAGAAATCTTCATTCGCCGTATTGGCCAGCTGTATCAGCTCCCCTTCTGCCAGGTGCTGCCCCAACCGTGCCACCAGCGCCACCAGCTCCACATGCGAAGTCAGGGCGGCATGCTTCAGGCTCGTTGCCAGCAGAAAGTCACCCACCAGCACCGAGACCTTGTTGTCGAACAAGGCATTAACCGACGACTGTCCGCGCCGCTTGTCACTTTCATCCACCACATCATCATGGACCAGACTGGCGGTATGCAGCAATTCGAGCGACAGCGCACCATGATAAGCAGCTCCATTGGCTTCTCCAAAGAGGCGGGCCATCAGCATCACCAGGATAGGACGCATCATTTTCCCGTTCCGCTTCTTGATATAGGCCAGCACCTGATTCAGCAAAGGCACCTTGCTCACCAACGATTCATCAAACAGTTGTCTGAACTGTCCGAGCTCCTTCTCTATCGGTTTCTTGATTATTTCTAATTTGTCCATGATGTTTTATTTGAGTCACAAAAGTAATAATAAAAGGAATAATAATATATTTTTTTTGTACTTTTACATGAAAAACTTAATGATTCAACGAATGGAGAAACTATTTTTACTGGATGCTTACGCATTGATCTACCGTGCCTACTATGCCTTTATCAAGAATCCGCGCATCAACTCGAAAGGGATGAACACATCAGCCATTCTGGGTTTTGTCAACACGCTGGAGGACGTCTTGAAGAAAGAACAGCCCACCCATATCGGCATTGCCTTCGACCCCGCCGGCCCCACCTTCCGTCATGAGGCGTTCGAACAATACAAGGCGCAACGTGAAGAAACCCCCGAAGCCATCCGTATCTCTGTTCCCATCATCAAGGACATCATCCGGGCCTACCGCATCCCTATCCTGGAGGTCAGCGGGTTCGAGGCCGATGATGTCATCGGCACCCTGGCCACCAAAGCCGGACAGGCCGGCATCACCACCTACATGATGACCCCCGACAAAGACTACGGCCAGCTGGTGACCGACCACGTCTTCATGTACCGCCCCAAATACGGCGACAAAGAGTTCGAAGTCATGGGGCCTGCCGAAATCCAGCACAAATTCGGCATCACCTCCCCTACCCAGGTCATTGACATGCTGGGATTGATGGGCGACAGTGCCGACAACATTCCCGGCTGTCCGGGTGTGGGCGAAAAGACCGCCCAGAAACTGATCACCCAATTCGGCAGCATCGAAAACCTGTTGGCCAACACCGACCAGCTGAAGGGAGCCATCCGGAAGAAAGTGGAAGAAAACCGCGGGCAAATCACGTTCTCCAAATTCTTGGCCACCATCAAGACCGATGTCCCCATCGAACTGAACATGACCGAGCTCAAACGGGACACCCCAGATGAGGAAGCGTTGCGCCGCATCTTCGAAGAATTGGAGTTCCGCACACTCATCGAACGCATCTTCAAGCAAGAAACCAAAACCACGGCCGAACGGACTCCTGCCCAACCCGATCTCTTCGGCTTCTTTGCAGACGAGTCTACGGAAGCCTCCAAAAACGAGAATCTCACGAGGCTTGACGACCTGTCATACGACTACCAACTACTTGATTCAGAAGATAAAATAGACGAATTTATTCAAATTATCGCTACAAAGGAGATTTTCAGTCTGGATACAGAGACCACCGGCACCGATCCTATCGTTGCCGAACTGGTCGGCATGAGCTTCAGCCTGGCCGAAAACCAAGGAGTCTACGTGCCTGTGCCACCGGAACGCGAGGAAGCCTTAAAAATTGTAAATAAATTCAAGCCCCTGCTGGAGAATCCCCATACCCTCAAAGTGGGGCAGAACATCAAGTACGACTTGCTCGTCCTTTCCAATTATGGTGTACAGTTGCAAGGCCCCCTGTTCGATACCATGATTGCCC
Organism: uncultured Bacteroides sp.; assembly: GCA_945833835.1. Classification (GTDB taxonomy): domain Bacteria; phylum Bacteroidota; class Bacteroidia; order Bacteroidales; family Bacteroidaceae; genus Phocaeicola. The sequence continues at coordinate 11,303 of CAMAFR010000002.1, read as the reverse complement.
ATTACGTCCTCCAGCCGGAACTGCGCCACAACATGGATTACTTGGCCGAGATCTACCTGCACTACGAAACCATCAAGATAGAAGAACTGATAGGCCCGAAAGGCAAAGGCCAACGCAACATGCGCGACCTTCCGCCGGCCGATGTCTACAAATACGCCTGTGAAGATGCCGATGTCACCCTCCGGCTGAAAAACGTGCTCGACCAGGAATTGGACGTAAACCACATCCGTCCGCTTTTCGAGGAAATAGAGATGCCGCTGGTTCCGGTCCTGGCCTACATGGAGCGCAACGGGGTACGCATCGACACCGAAGCCCTGAAAGAGACATCCCGCCACTTCACGGCACGCATGAACAAGATTGAGGAAGAAATCCATCAGCTGGCAGGCATGGAGTTCAACATCTCCTCGCCCAAGCAAGTGGGCGAAGTGCTGTTCGAACGTCTGAAAATCACCGACAAGGCCAAGAAGACCAAAACCGGACAATACGTCACTTCCGAAGAGGTGCTCGAAACCCTGCGCGGCAAACATCCCGTGGTCGGCAAAATCCTTGACTATCGCGGACTGAAAAAACTGCTCAGCACCTACATTGATACACTGCCCGGCCTCATCAATCCGAAGACGGGACGCATCCACACCTCCTTCAACCAGACCGTCACCGCCACCGGACGGCTCAGTTCGAGCAACCCCAACCTGCAGAACATCCCCATCCGTGACGAAGACGGAAAGGAAATCCGCAAAGCCTTCATCCCCGACGATGGCTGCACGTTCTTCTCGGCCGACTATTCGCAGATAGAGTTGCGCATCATGGCCCACCTCAGTAAGGACCCGCACATGATAGCCGCTTTCTGCGAGGGTCAGGACATCCACGCTGCCACCGCCGCCAAAATCTACAAAAGACCGCTCGCAGAGGTGACACGCGAACAACGCAGCAAAGCCAAGACTGCCAACTTCGGCATCATCTACGGCATTTCCGTCTTCGGGCTGGCCGAACGGCTCAACGTCGAACGCAAAGAAGCCAAAGAACTGATTGACGGATATTTCGAGAACTATCCGTCGGTCAAGGCCTATATGGAGCAAAGCATCGAGGTGGCCCGCCGGCAAGGATACATCGAAACCATCTTCCACCGCAAGCGCTATCTGCCCGACATCAATTCGCGGAACGCCGTGGTCCGGGGCTATGCCGAACGAAACGCCATCAATGCTCCGATACAGGGCAGCGCCGCCGATATTATAAAGGTAGCCATGATACGGATTTACCGTCGTTTCATCGAAGAAGGCCTCCAGTCGAAAATGATTCTACAGGTGCATGACGAACTCAATTTCAGTGTCGTGCCATCCGAAAAAGAGAAAGTGCAACAAATTGTGATTTCAGAAATGGAAAATGCCTACAAAATGCAAGCACCCTTGCGTGCCGACTGCGGATGGGGGCAGAACTGGCTGGAATCCCACTGATTGGCACCAACCGTTAAGGAAGATTTAAAAAATGACATTTTGATAAAAGCGAAGAAAAAAAACGCCTAAAATCGAACAACGTATTCACTAAAACACTATATTTGTAGTACCAAAAGAAACAAAAAGTAAGTTGAATCTTTAAAACATACAGAATATGAAGACCTTGAATTTTATGAAAGCATTCCTCGTTATAGTATTGGCTTTTTTTGCCAATCTTACGATTTCTGCCGTTACGCCAGACAATAACCTGATCTATAACGCAGAAGAAGTAGACGGGCTGAAAGTTGCCGAAACCGTTTATAAAATGGACGGCGGTATCCTTACCAACTATATGAAATATAGTTATAAGTACGATGAAAAGAAGCAGATAATTGAAAACGTATCACAGAAGTGGAACAGTGCCAAGAACGAATGGGTAAACGACCTCTGCATCCGTTACACCTATGACAACAAGAGCATTACCACCGAATACTACAAATGGAACAACAAGAAGAAAGACTTCATTCTGGTTCCAGAAATGACGGTGACAATGGATAAATGACCATCTCTCAATCATAAAAATTATTTCATAGACTCTCTTTTTACGAGCCGGTGTCCGATGAAGGATACCGGCTTTTTTGTAACTTTCGTCTTAGGTATTTGGCACTTTTTCCGTACCTTTGCGCTTTGAACCAATAGAAATTCAGATAATTAAAATAAGCTATGGCATTACAATGTGGTATAGTCGGTCTGCCTAATGTGGGCAAGTCGACTCTTTTCAACTGTTTATCAAACGCAAAGGCACAGGCGGCCAACTTTCCTTTCTGTACCATCGAACCGAATGTAGGCGTCATCACCGTACCCGATGAACGCCTCACCAAACTGGCAGAGTTGGTGCATCCGGGACGTATCGTCCCCACTACCGTTGAAATCGTAGACATCGCCGGTCTGGTGAAAGGTGCCAGCAAAGGCGAAGGGTTGGGCAACAAGTTCCTGGCCAACATCCGCGAGACAGACGCTATCATCCATGTGCTCCGTTGTTTTGACGATGAGAACGTGACCCATGTCGATGGGACGGTGGATCCCGTGCGCGACAAGGAAATCATTGATACGGAACTCCAACTGAAAGATCTCGAAACCATCGAAAGCCGCATCCAAAAAGTGCAGAAACAGGCACAGACCGGCGGAGACAAAGCTGCCAAGCAAACCTACGATGTCTTGGTGCGCTACAAAGAAGCCCTCGAACAAGGCAAGTCGGCCCGCACCGTACAATTTGATTCGAAAGACGAACAGAAAATCGCCCACGACCTGTTCCTGCTCACTTCCAAACCAGTGATGTACGTCTGCAATGTCGATGAAGCCAGTGCCGTATCCGGCAACCGCTACGTGGAACAGGTGCGCGAGGCCGTCCAGGACGAGCAGGCCGAAATCCTGGTGGTGGCCGCCAAGACCGAAGCCGACATCGCCGAGCTCGACACCTACGAAGACCGCCAGCTCTTCCTTCAGGAAGTAGGACTGGAAGAATCGGGGGTGAACCGCCTCATCAAGTCGGCCTACAAGCTGCTCAATCTGGAGACCTTCATCACTGCCGGCGAGATGGAGGTCAAGGCATGGACCTACCACAAAGGCTGGAAGGCCCCCCAGTGTGCCGGTGTCATCCACACCGACTTCGAGAAAGGATTCATCCGTGCCGAAGTCATCAAGTACGAAGACTTCATCCAATACGGTTCCGAGGCCGCTGTCCGCGAGGCCGGTAAACTGGGTGTGGAAGGCAAGGAGTATGTCGTACAGGACGGTGACATCATGCATTTCCGCTTTAATGTCTGATTCTCCCAAATCTTTTTCAGCATGAACTATTTAGTCGTAGGAACCGGCGGTGTAGGTGGCAGCATTGCCGGCTTTCTGGCGTTGGCAGGCAAAAACGTGACCTGTATCGCCCGGGGTGCACACCTCGATGCCATCCGTCAGCAAGGACTCCACCTGAAGTCAGACCTGAAAGGAGAGCACCGTCTTCCGCTGCCGGCCTTTACCGCCGAGCGCTATGACGGAACGGCCGATGTCATCTTCGTCTGCGTGAAAGGGTATTCCATCGACTCCATTGCCGACGTCATCCGCCGTGCCGCCCGGCCCGACTCGCTGGTCATCCCTATTCTGAATGTCTACGGCACGGGGCCGCGCATCGGCCGGCTGGTACCCGGTGTCACCGTACTCGACGGGTGCATCTACATTGTCGGTTTCGTGACCGGAGCCGGCGAGATCACCCAAATGGGCAAGGTCTTCCGGATGATTTTCGGTGCCCGTCCCGAACAGGGTATCGCGCACAGCCGCATGGCCGCCATTGCCGCCGACCTGCAGACGGCCGGCATCCAGGCCGAAGTGTCCGACGACATCAACCGCGACACCTTCATCAAGTGGTCGTTCATCTCTGCCATGGCCTGTACCGGTGCCTACTTCGATGTACCGATGGGAGCCGTACAGCACGAAGGGACCGTGCGCGACACCTTCATCGGCCTCTCCGCCGAAAGTGCGGAGATAGGCCGCCGTCTGGGCATCACCTTTCCCGAAGACATGGTGACGCACAACCTGCGCATCATTGACCGCCTCGACCCGCACAGCACCGCCTCATTGCAGAAAGACATCGCCCGCGGCCACCAGTCGGAAATACAGGGACAACTGTTTGACCTCCTTGCACTCGGCGAACAGCTGGGGGTGGACATGCCCGTCTACCGCCAGGTAGCCGCCAAGTTCCGTTAAAACCTCCTGCCGGTGATGCGTCTGCTCTCTGCCCTCCTCCTGGCCGGTGTCTGCTGGTTGAACTGCGGTTTCCGGCCAGCAGACACCGCCGTGTTCCATCCCGGCGATACGGTGCCCGAGGCACACCTTGCCCATGGACAGTACCTCCGGTTCTTCACCGACAGCCCACTGCCCGACTCCCTCTTTGCCCGGATGCAAGGCAACAGCTACCGCAAAGGGTGCCCCGTCTCCCGCCATTCCCTCCGCTACCTCACCTGCCTGCACAAGGACATCCACGGCAAGACCATCGTAGGCGAGCTGGTGGCCCATATCCGGATAGCCGACCTGCTGCTGGCCATCTTCCGCGAGCTGTATGAGAACGACTATCCCATTGAGAAAATGCGGCTGACAGACCATTACCAGGCCGACGACGAAGCCTCCATGCGTGACAACAACACCTCTTGTTTCAACTTCCGCTTCATTGCGGGCACCCGCCGGGTCTCCAAGCACGGACTGGGACTGGCTGTCGACATCAACCCCCTCTACAACCCCTATTTCCGTCACATCAGCAAGGGCAGCGGCATCAACTATGCCACCCTGGCCCCTGCCACCGCCCGTCCCTATACCGACCGTACACAGACCTTTCCTTATAAGATAGAGAAAGGCGACCTGTGCCACCGGCTGTTCCTCCGCCACGGCTTTGTCTGGGGAGGCACCTGGTCCAGCTGCAAGGATTACCAGCACTTCGAATGGCCCTGATGCGACGCCATCCACTATCACTCCTAACCCCTATTATCATGAATACGAACTTCGCCTTTTCCAGACCCCTGTATGTCATGCTGAAACCCATCGGTTCCCGCTGCAACCTGCAGTGCAAGTACTGCTATTATCTGGAGAAAGAAAACCTCTACCGAAACGAGAAAGCACACGTCATCAGCGATGACCTGCTGGAGAAATTCATCAAGGAATACATCGAGGCACAGACCATGCCCCAAGTGCTCTTTACCTGGCACGGCGGCGAGACCCTGCTCCGCCCCCTCTCGTTCTACCAGCGGGCCTTGGAACTGCAACGCATCTATGGCCGCGGACGGCAGATAGACAACTGCATACAGACCAACGGCACCCTGCTCACCGACGAATGGTGCGAGTTCTTCCACCGCAACCACTTCCTCGTAGGCATCTCCATCGACGGGCCGCAACGCTTCCACGATGCCTTCCGGCTGACCCGCGACGGCCAACCCACCTTCGGGCAAGTGATGCGTGGCATCGACCTGCTCAACAAGCACCGGGTGGAATGGAATGCCCTGGCGGTGGTGAACCGTATGAATGCCGACCATCCGCTGGAGTTCTATCACTTCTTCAAGCAGATAGGCTGCCAATACCTTCAGTTCACCCCTGTTGTGGAACGCTGTCACGAACGTGAGGACGGACTGACGCTGACACCCGGTATGCAAGGCAACGGCGAAGACCTGACCGACTTCTCGGTCACCCCCGAGCAATGGGGACGTTTCCTCTGCACTATCTTTGACGAATGGGTCCACCACGATGTAGGCCAATACTTCGTTCAGCTGTTTGACGCCACCCTGGCCAACTGGGTAGGACAGGCCCCGGGCGTTTGCAGCCTGGCCCGCGAGTGCGGACATGCCGGGGTCATGGAGTTCAACGGCGACCTCTACTCGTGCGACCACTTCGTTTATCCGGAACACCGGCTGGGCAACCTGCACGAGAAGACCATCACCGAGATGATGTACTCGCCCCAGCAGAACCGCTTCGCCCGGATGAAACGCGGCCTGCTGCCCCGCCAGTGCAAGGAGTGCGACTACCTCTTTGCCTGCAACGGCGAGTGTCCCAAGAACCGTTTCCTCAACGACCGTTACGGCGAATACGGCCTCAACTACCTCTGCAAAGGCTACCGCCGCTTCTTCAAGATGGCGGCTCCCTACATGGACTTCATGAAACACGAGCTGGAGCACCACCGCGCACCCGCCAACGTCATGAGCCGGGTGTTCGTGCAGGGACGCTGAAGAAAAACTTTCCCCCAAGACCGGTTGGGCGGAACGGAACATCCGCTCAACAAGTCTTGGGGGAAAGCATCCAGCTGCAAGAGGAGGCTCAGACCTTCTCTTGCAGATACGCCACGAGCTGCTGCACCGCGCGGGCCCGGTGGCTGATGCGGTTCTTCTCATCGTTGCCCATCTCGGCAAAGGTCTGGCCATAGCCCTCGGGACGGAACACGGGGTCATAGCCGAAACCGGACGCACCGTGTCTCTCCCCGGTTATCTCGCCACGCACAATCCCCTCGAAGAGATGTTGCCGGCCTCCCTCTATCAGGCAGATGGCCGTGCGGAACTGCGCCCGGCGGTCGGTCTGCCCTTCCAGCTCGTGCAACAGCTTGCGCATGTTGGCCTCCGAGTCGTGGCCTTCGCCGCCGGCATAGCGGGCCGAGTAGATGCCCGGCGCACCGCCCAGAGCCGCCACTTCCAGTCCCGTATCGTCGGCAAAGCAATCCAGGCCATAGTGGCGGTAGATGTATTCCGCCTTCAGGGCCGCATTGCCTTCCAGCGTATCCGCCGTTTCAGGAATATCCGCCTCGCAGCAGATGTCCTTCAGGCTCAGCACTTCTATACGGTCGCCCAGTATCGCACGGATTTCCTCCAGTTTGTGGGCATTGTTGGTTGCAAACACCAGTCTACGTTTCATAAGTATTGAGGAGTTAGGTTTACTTTACTTTCAGTTTGTCGAATCCCTCTCCATAGACACCGACAACGTTGCTTTGCGAAATGAAAGCGTTCGGGTCAATGTCCTTGCAGAGCCGGAAGATGTCGAGCGACTCGCTCTTCTTGGCCAGCACCACCACGACCTTGATGTCCTGCTTGCTGTACCAGCCTTTCCCGTCGAGCATCGTCACTCCGCGGTCTATCTGTGTGGCGATGCCCTCAGCTATCTGGTCGTGCTTCCTCGAAAAGATAAGGAACTGCACCGACTGCCGGGTACTGTTCACCACATGGTCAATGACCATGCTCATGATGAACAGCACCACCAACCCGAACAACACGCGCCGCCAGTCATGAAAGATGACATAGCAGGAGGAGATGATGACAATATCACAGTACATCATCATCCGTCCCAGCGTCACGTCGCGGTACTTGTTGATAATCCATGCAATGATGTCGGTGCCTCCCGTACTGCCGTTGTGGCAGAACACGACACCGATGCCCAGACCCAGCAGTCCGGCACCCACCACACAGGCCATGAAGTCCTGCCCTGCGCCCAACAGCTGGGGCAGTGTCCCGTCCGGCCCTTCCAGCAGCCGCTGGAAGAACCACAACAGGAACGTCAGCACAAAGATGGCATAGATGGTCTTGGCGCTGAACCGGGGACCCAGTATCTTCAAGGCAAACCCCAGGAAGACGGCATTGATAAGAAAATAGGATACTTGCATCTCCACGCCCGTCACATAATAGATGATGGCGCAGATACCCGTCACACCGCCCGTCGTAATCTGGTAAGGCAGCATGAACGCCGTCCACCCTACCGCATAGCACACCAGCCCGAAGGTGATGGCCAGGTAGTCGAACCAGACCCGGCCCAGTTTCTTCTTCAACAGTTCGCCCATGTCCTTACAGCACGATATTGACAATCTTCTTCGGTACGATGATGATCTTCTTCGGTGTCTTGCCGTCTATCCACTTCTGCGACTGCTCGTCGCCCAGCACGGCGGCCTGGATGGCGGCATTGTCGGCATCGGCCGGGAACTCCATTGTGAACCGCGCCTTCCCGTTGAACGAGATGGTGTACTTCACGCTGTCCTCCTTCAGGTAGGCTTCGTTGTACTGCGGCCAGCGGGCATCGCAAACGCTCGTGCCGTGACCCAACGCCTCCCACAGCTCCTCGGAGAGGTGCGGGGCAAACGGTGCCAGCAAGACGGTGAGGTCGGCCAGCACGGCCTTGTTGCGGCACTTGAGCTGCCCCAGTTCGTTCACACAAATCATGAACGCGCTGACAGACGTGTTGTAGGAGAAGGTCTCGATATCTCCCGTCACCTTCTTGATGAGCTTGTGGATGGCCTTCAGCTCGGCTTTCGAGGGTTCGCCCTCCTGTGGCAGGAACTCGCCGGCACGGTTGTAGAACAAGGCCCAGAGTTTCTTCAGGAACCGGTGGACACCGTCAATGCCGTTCGTGTCCCACGGCTTCGACTGCTCTACAGGACCCAGGAACATCTCATACATACGGAGCGTGTCGGCACCGTACTTCTCGACAATCCTATCGGGGTTGACCACGTTGAACATGGACTTGCTCATCTTCTCTACCGCCCAGCCGCAGACGTACTTGCCGTCTTCCAGAATGAACTCGGCCGTGGCATATTCGGGACGCCAGCTCTTGAAGGCCTCCACATCGAGCACATCGTTGGACACGATGTTCACATCCACGTGCAGCGGCGTCACGTCATACTGGTCCTTCAGGCCGAGCGACACAAAGGTGTTGGTGTCCTTGATGCGGTAGACAAAGTTGCTGCGGCCCTGTATCATCCCCTGGTTCACCAGCTTCTGGAACGGCTCCTCCTTGACGCTGATGCCCAGGTCGTGCAGGAACTTGTTCCAGAAACGGGAGTAAATCAAGTGTCCGGTGGCGTGCTCGGTACCGCCCACATAGAGGTCCACGTTCTGCCAATAGCTGTCGGCGGCTTCCGACACCAGCGCACGGTCGTTGTGGGCATCCATATAGCGCAGGTAGTAGGCCGACGAGCCCGCAAAGCCCGGCATGGTGTTCAGCTCCAGCGGGAACACGGTCACTTGGTCTATCCGCGCGTTCTCCACCACTTCGCCCTTCTCGGTGTCCCATGCCCAACGGGTGGCATGGCCCAACGGTGGCTCGCCCGTCTCGGTAGGCAGGAACTTCGCTACCTCGGGCAGCTCCAGCGGCAGCTTGCTCTCGTCAATCATGTAAGGCATACCGTCCTTGTAGTACACCGGGAACGGCTCGCCCCAATAACGCTGGCGCGAGAAGATGGCGTCGCGCAGACGGTAGTTCACCTTCACGCGGCCCAGGTGGTGCTCCTTCACATACCGTTTCGTGGCGGCAATGGCCTCCTTGATGGTCAGTCCGTTCAGCGACAGGTCGCAGTAAGGGGTGACCCCGGCTTTCGGCGAGTTGCAGACAATGCCTTCCTTGGCATCAAAGCTCTCCTCGCTCACGTCGCAACCCTCCACCAGCGGCACGATGGGCAGACCGAAGTGTTTGGCAAAGGCATAGTCGCGGCTGTCATGGGCAGGCACCGCCATGATGGCGCCCGTACCGTAACCGGCCAGCACATAGTCACTGATCCAGACCGGAACGGCATCGCCCGTAAACGGATTGACGGCATACGAGCCACTGAACACACCCGTCACACGGCGGTCGGCGATACGCTCCCGCTCGGTACGTTTCTTGGTGCGGTCCAGATAGGCCTCCACCTCGGCCTGCTGTGCGGCGGTGGTCAGCTGCGGCACCAGCTCGCTTTCAGGAGCCAGCACCATGAAGGTCACGCCGAACATCGTGTCGGCACGGGTAGTGAAGATGGTGAACTCCACCTCACTGTCCTTCACCTTGAAGCGCACCTCCGTACCTTCCGAACGGCCTATCCAGTTGCGCTGCGTCTCTTTCAGCGAGTCGGTCCAGTCAATGGTGTCCAGGCCGTCCAGCAACCGCTGTGCGTAGGCCGACACGCGCAGGCACCACTGGCGCATCTTCTTCTGCACCACCGGGAATCCTCCCCGCTCCGACACGCCGTCCACCACCTCGTCATTGGCCAGCACCGTGCCCAGCTGCGGACACCAGTTCACCATCGTTTCGCCCAGGTAGGCGATGCGGTAGTTCATCAGCACCTCCTGCTGTTCCTTCTCCGTCTTGGCCTTCCACTCGTCGGCCGTGAAGGTCAGTTCCTCGCCGCAGGCCACATCCAGTCCGTCGGTGCCCTGCTGTTCGAAGTGGGCCACCAGCCGGCTGATGGGCTGTGCTTTCTGGCAGGTGTTGCAGTAGAAGCTGCCGAACATCTGCTGGAACGCCCACTGTGTCCAATGGTAGTAGCCGGGGTCGCAGGTACGCACCTCGCGGTCCCAGTCGAAGCTGAAGCCTATCTTGTCCAGCTGCTCGCGGTAGCGGTTGATGTTGTTCACGGTAGTGATGGCCGGATGCTGCCCCGTCTGGATGGCATACTGCTCGGCAGGCAGGCCGTAAGCGTCATAGCCCATCGGGTTCAGCACATTGAAACCCTGCAGCCGTTTGTAGCGGGCATAGATGTCGCTGGCGATATAGCCCAGCGGATGTCCCACGTGCAGTCCGGCTCCCGACGGATAGGGGAACATGTTCAACACATAGAATTTCTTTTTCGATTCGTCTTCGGTGACATGATAGGTCTTGTTCTCCACCCATCTCTTCTGCCACTTCTGTTCGATCTCTCTGAAGTTATATTCCATAACAGATTGATATTTATAAGATTGATGATTTCAGTCTTTCGGTGCAAGGCACGTGCCGCCGCATGGCGGAACAAGCTGTTCCTGCCGGGAGGCCGCCTGTCTTTGCATTGCCTGCAAAGATAGCAAGAGTTCGGCAATAAAAGCCCACCGCCGCATAGAAACATAAAAAAAATGCCCCCGTAGATGGACGAGGGCAGCCAAATGTTTTCACAACGGAATCATCCTTATTGTGATTTGCTAGAATATGCTTAGAGGGTGGTTGAAAAACAGGCAAATAAAAACCCTTCCAAAATGAAATAAACACATTCACTTTGGAAGGGAATCTATGGTGTATTATGCTAATTGCCGATGTGCGCAATCATCTGCACACATGAAGCCGGTGTCAGACGAGCAAGTTTCTATATGCTGAAGGGGTCTTGCCAGTATGCGCCTTGAAGAAACGGACGAAATGCTGCGGATATTCGAAGCCCAGTCGTTCGCTTATCATCGTGACGGCAAGGGTGTCGTCATTCAACAGCTGCTTGGCATGGGCAAGGAGGCGGTCGGCAATGATGTCTTTGGCAGTACGTCCTGTCTCTGTCTTCACTAATGTGCCGAAATATCCTGTGGAAAGGCAGCACTTGTCGGCAAACCAAGCTACGGAGGGAAGACCCTCGCTTTGGGCTTTGGTGTCGATATAGTCATC
>CAMAFR010000001.1 GCA_945833835.1 uncultured Bacteroides sp. | reverse complement strand
AAATTATATTACCACATAACAATATTTTTTATTTAATTCAAAACAGTTTCTTATTGAGCAGGAAGCAGTATTCACATCTCCGAGGAACAAGCAGGTGCCTAAAGTACCCACTGCATAGGCAATGCCCCGCAAGAAGCTCTAATCATTCTCTAATACTTCTCTAATCATCCTCTAATCATTCTCTAATTCCGGATTAGAGAAACATTAGAGGCACTTGGGAGGCATTTGGGAGGCATATTAGAGGATCCTCAGAACACGTGCCCCGGAAAGGGATGCCAAGACCGTGTACATTTATTCTTATCAAAGAGTTGAGAATCCGAATAAATCCCTATCTTTGCAGAAAACTAATAGTCAAACAATGAAAAACGATAAAGCACTAATGAACCGGGCAGCCGACAACATCCGTATCCTGGCTGCCTCTATGGTTGAAAAAGCAAAGTCGGGACATCCGGGTGGAGCCATGGGTGGCGCCGACTTCGTCAACGTCCTGTTTTCTGAATTCCTCGTCTACGACCCTGAAAACCCGAAATGGGAAGGCCGCGACCGCTTCTTCCTCGACCCCGGCCACATGTCGCCCATGCTCTACTCGGTACTGGCGCTGAGCGGCAAGTTCACCCTGGACGAGCTGAAGCAGTTCCGCCAGTGGGGCAGCCCCACCCCCGGACACCCGGAAGTGGACATCCTGCGGGGCATTGAGAACACCTCCGGACCGTTGGGACAGGGACACACCTTCGCAGTGGGAGCCGCCATCGCCGCCAAGTTCCTGAAAGCTCGCCTGGGCGATGTCATGGGACAGACCATCTACGCCTATATCTCGGACGGCGGTATCCAGGAAGAAATATCACAGGGAGCCGGACGCATCGCCGGACACCTGGGCTTGGACAACCTCATCATGTTCTACGACTCGAACGACATACAGCTCTCTACCGAATGCAAGGATGTCACCGACGAGGACGTGGCCAAGAAATACGAAGCCTGGGGCTGGAAGGTCATCAGCATCGACGGCAATGACGCCGACGAAATACGCGACGCACTGACCCAAGCCAAGGCCGTGACCGGACAGCCGACCCTGATCATCGGAAAGACCATCATGGGTAAAGGCGCACGCAAGGCCGACGACTCCAGCTACGAACGCAACTGTGCCACCCACGGAGCCCCGTTGGGCGGAGATGCCTATACCAACACCCTCAAGAACCTCGGCGCCAACCTCGAAGAGCCGTTTGAAATCTTCCCCGAAGTGGCCGAACTCTATGCCCGCCGCCACGAGGAACTGAAGGCAATACTCGCCGAACGCTATGCCGCCAAGGCCGCCTGGGCCGCCGAACACCCGGAACTGGCCGAAAAGATGGAACGCTGGTTCGCCGGCAAGGCTCCTCAAGTGGACTGGGCCGCCATCGAGCAGAAAGCGGGCGGAGCCACCCGTGCCGCCTCGGCCACCGTATTGGGAGCGCTCGCCACCCAAGTGGAAAACATGATCTGCGCCTCGGCCGACCTTTCGAACTCGGACAAGACCGACGGATTCTTGAAGAAGACCCACGCCCTGACCAAGGACGACTTCAGCGGCGCCTTCTTCCAGGCCGGTGTGGCCGAACTGACCATGGCCTGCTGCTGCATCGGCATGGCCCTGCACGGAGGGGTCATCCCTGCCTGCGGCACGTTCTTTGTCTTCTCTGACTACATGAAACCGGCCGTGCGCATGGCCGCCTTGATGGAGACGCCGGTGAAGTTCATCTGGACACACGACGCTTTCCGTGTGGGCGAAGACGGCCCCACCCACGAACCGGTGGAACAGGAGGCACAGATACGCCTGATGGAAAAACTCAAGAACCACAAGGGCAAGAACTCCATGCTGGTGCTCCGTCCGGCCGATGTGGAAGAGACCACCCAGGCCTGGAAGCTGGCCATGGAAAACACTGCCACCCCGACCGCACTGATCCTCTCGCGCCAGAACATCGCCAACCTGCCCGAAGGCAACGACTACAACCAGGTGGCCAAAGGCGCGTACATCGTGGCCGGGTCGGACGAACAGCCCGACGTCATCCTCGTGGCATCGGGCTCGGAAGTGTCTACGCTGGAGGCCGGCACCGAACTGCTCCGTCAGGACGGCGTGAAGGTACGGGTCGTATCGGCTCCCTCCGAAGGCCTGTTCCGCAGCCAGCCCAAGGAATATCAGGAAAGCATCCTGCCGGCCGGCGCGAAAGTCTTCGGTCTGACCGCCGGACTGCCCGTCAACCTGCAGGGCCTGGTAGGTGCCAACGGCAAAGTATGGGGATTGGAATCGTTCGGATTCTCCGCCCCCTATAAAGTGCTCGATGAGAAACTGGGATTCACTGCCCAGAATGTGTATCACCAAGTAAAGGAAATGCTGGCATGAAACAGATAGGACTGGCTTCCGACCATGCAGGCTTCGAACTGAAGCAATACGTCAAGCAATGGCTGGAAGCGAAAGGGTGGGAATACAAGGACTTCGGCACCTATTCCACCGACAGCTGTGACTACCCCGACTACGCCCACCCGTTGGCACGTGCCGTAGAGGCGGGCGAGTGTTATCCGGGCATCGCCATCTGTGGCAGCGGCGAAGGCATCAGCATGACCCTCAACAAGCACCAAGGCATCCGGGCCGCCCTCTGCTGGACCGCCGAGATAACCCGTCTGTCCCGCCAGCACAACGACGCCAACGTGCTGGTCATGCCGGGACGCTTCATCAGTACAGACACGGCGGAGGCCATCCTGACCGAGTTCTTCGGAACCGGTTTCGAAGGCGGACGCCATCAGGGACGCATCGACAAGATTCCCGTGAAGTAAAACCCCATCCCCTCCTTCGTCCCCGCGAACCAGCGGTACCGGACCCAGGAGGGGATACCTTATCTACCCCATCACACTTATGAAAAGACTATGCATACTCCTGCTGGCCTGCCTGCCGCTGACCGGCATGGCCGAGGACACACGGAAAGACAATACCCACCCCCGCTACCTGGCAGGGGCCGTCACGTATGGCGATGACGGAAAAGTGGCGTTCAGCCAGGAGCTGAACGCCGACGGCAAGAGCCGGGACGAGATTTACCGGCAGATGCTGGAATGGGCCAACAGACGCTTCCAGTCCAAGAACGGCATGAGGAGCCTCGTCAGCTATGCCAACCCGGAAACGGGCGACATCGCCGCCACGGTAGAGGAATACCTCGTCTTCACCTCCACCGCCCTCTCGCTGGACCGTACCCGCATCTACTACCAGTACCTCATCCACGCCGGGGAAGGCACGTGCCGGATGACCCTGACCCGCATCCGCTACCTCTATGACGAGCACAACAAGGGGGGACAGAAATACACCGCCGAAGAATGGATCAGCGACGAAATGGCCCTCAACAAGAAACAGACCCGCCTGGCTCCTGTCTGCGGAAAGTTCCGCCGCGAAACCATCAACCTGAAGGATGACCTGTTTGAGGCGGCGGCCCGTGTCCTGCAAGCAGCGCCGACGGCCACAGCGGAACCTGCCCCGACCGTCACTGCCGCCACCCCCGTCAGCACACCTGCCCTCTCCCAACCGACGGCTACCGCTGCTGTCCCCACTGCCACACCGCAACCGGCAGCCGCACAGCCCAACCTGACGGCAGACGTGGTACGCAACGGACGACTGACCCTGACAGCGGCCAACGGCGAATGTATCGACCTGCCTGCCGACAGCTGGGGAGGATGCGGCGAGCTGTTCGGCAAACCGGTGGTCTACCTGCTGATAGACAACAGCCGCATCGCCGCCAATGCCCTGCTCTCGCAAAGTGCCACCTACACGGTGACCTTCTACCCAGCCGGACAAACGGCTCCCAGCGAGCAGCTCACCTGCAAGCCCTTGTCCGCACGGCCCATGAGTGCCGACGAGCTGAAAGCGTTCAAAGCCTCGGCCGACACCTCCCGACAGTACACGCTGTACACGGGGGAAATAGAATGAAAATGAAGAATGAAAAATGAAGAATGAAGAATTTCTTCCTTTGTCATGCTGAGCACATTCATTGTCATGCCGGCCCCTTGTCATCCTGAGCGAAGTGAAGGATGACAAGAGGAAGAGGTGGTTCTTCATTTAACGAAGTTCTTCATTTCCAAAGATTCTTCATTCTTCATTCTTCATTCTTCATTTATTGAGGTTCTTCATTTTTCTCACTCGTTGTGAACCTTTTATCCGTTTAATTTGTTATTTTTGCAACGAATAGAGGAAGCCCTCCTCTACATGACAAAACGAATATCGACACAACAGAGAGAGCATGAAACCACTACGACAACTTATCCCCACCGGTCTGAGGTTATTCTTGATAGCCCGCTGCATAGCGATAGGATGCTGTCTGGCCGCACTCCCCTGCACCGTGCAGGCGCAGCGCACCGGCATCTCCACCAACCTGGCCTATTGGGCCACCACCACTCCAAACATCTCCATCGAGCATCAGGTGGCACCCCGCCTGACCTTGGCCGCCTCTTTGGGCTACAACGCCTTCAACTTCAGCAACAGCACCACCACCGCCGGCGTGGCTCGCAACCCCAAGCTGCACCACTGGAAAATCATGCCCGAAGCCAAATACTGGCTCTGCCGGGCGTTCGAGCGCGGCTATGTCGGGGTCCATCTCATCGGGATGCGCTACAACGTAGGCGGCCTTTCCTTTCCGAAATTCCTGAAAGACTCCCGCTATAAAGGCTGGGGTGCCGGAGCCGGCATCAGTTACGGCTACCAGTGGCCCCTCGGCACCCACTGGGGCATGGAGGCCTCGGCCGGCATCGGCTACGTCTTCCTGCGCTACAACAAGTACCTGTGCGGGAGCTGCGGCACGCTCGAAGGACGCCACTCTTACCACTACGTAGGCCCCACCCGCCTGCAGTTTTCTTTCATCTATTATCTTCGCTGACGTATGAAAGCTCGTGATTTTTGCTGGGTCCTCTGCCTGCTGCTGGCAGGATGGACCACCTCGCTCCGGGCACGTGACCATTGGCCCCGGCTGCGCTTCGTGACCCTCCCCGCCGCCACCTGGGCGGGCGACACGCTGATACTCCAGTTCCAGGATTCGTTAGACGGCCAGCTGCGCGGAGCGCGGTCGTACCACCTGCAGCCTGTCTACGTGGCAGGCCGGGACTCGGTGCGCTACCCCGCCCAACGGTGGTACTCCTCTTCGGAATGGCGCTACCACCGCCGCCGGCCGACAGACCACACCGCACCGGCCGACCGGCTGCTGAAAGCGGTGCCGGGCACAGTGGCCGACTATCGGGCCGCCCACCGTGTGCCGGCCGACGGACACTTCTGCCTGTTCGTGCAGCTGCGCACCTGCTGCGACTCGCTGACGACCGACACCACCCTCCTCACGGTGCCTGCCCGCCACCGCCCTGCCGCCTTGCCGGCACCGAAAGCGGAGGCACGCATCCACTCGGAGGCTGTGACGCTGCGCATCAACTATCCGCTCTCGCGGTGGGAAATCAGGCCGGAGCTGGGCGACAACCGCCGCGAGCTGCACCGCATCGACAGCCTGCTGCAACGCATGGACCTGCAGCCGAAACATTACGTGCCCCTGCGCGTGGTCCTGATTGGCTACGCCTCGCCCGAAGGGCCGCACAGCTTCAACCAGCCCTTGTCCGAACGGCGGGCCGAGGCCATCCGCTCGTATATCCGCTCGCACTACACCCTGCCCGAGGATGTGCCGGTAGAACTGGCCGGACGTGCCGAAGACTGGGAGGGCCTGCGCGCCTGGGTGGCGGCCTCGACGCTGGAAGCGAAAGAAGAAGTATTGCACATCATTGACACCGTTCCCCAATCGGCCCGGCGGACCGAACAGCTGAAGGCCCTGCGGGGAGGCAGCGTCTACCGCTACCTGCTGAAGGAGGTCTACCCCTCGCTGCGGCGGATGGTGCTGCGCATTGATTACCAGATAACGACGACCGATGAGACACCCAACGTACCGAAATAAGGAATCCCGCCGTCCCGAGCACCGCCGCTGGCGGGCCGCCGTGCTGCTGGCACTGCTGCTGGCACTGGCCGGCTGCAACCTGGAGGACGACCGGGATGCCTGCTGCGAGGTGAACCGGATGCGCTACCGCTACCTCTACGAGGAGGCGGACCGCTTCACCGACTTCATCCACCGCATGGAGTACTTCCTCTTCGACGGGCAGGGCACCTACCTCCGCCAGTTAGAGGCCGAGCCGGGCGACCTGACCACCGTTTCGCTGGCCGACCTGACCCCGGGCGACTACTCATTGGTGGCGGTGGGCAACAGCGAGGGCTACGGCTCCTTGGAAGGCTATGCCGACGACGGCCTGCAGGCGTTCCGCCTGACGGTGAGCCGCATGTTTGCCGGCACCGATGCCTATGCCAACGGCGACCGCCTCTACTGGGGGCAAGACGACTTCAGCATCGTGCGGGGAGCCTCGAACTCGTTCCTCACCGAGATGGCCAACATCCATTGCTGCCTGAGCGTCACGGTAGAGTGGGAGCTGCTGCCACCCTACTCGGACGGCTACCGCTTCGAGCTGTCGGGCGTGGGGGCCATCACCGCCTCCAACGCCTCGGAAGCGGTGACCATGGGCGTACAGCGGTTTCCGCCGGTGAAGCCCTACACGGGACGGATGCTGGAAGCGGTGCGCCTCAACGAGCTGGCCCTGGAGGCAGACCTCATCACCCTGCGCTATACAGACGAGGACGTGCCCCGCTTCCGGCTGTATCATGAGGACGAGCCGCTGACCGACGAGATAGACCTGCGCCGGGCCTTCGGCTTCTGGAACTGGCACCCCAGCCTCGCCACGGTGCAGGAGTACGGCATCCTGGTGCTGATTCGTGCCGACGGCACCATCGAGGTGAGCCAGGACCTGAAGACCGGCGTGATAGACTGGGTGGAGGGAGGCACCTTCGGGTAACCGCCCGCACAGACCGAAACAAAAGTTAACAACACTGATACAACCATGTATGATTAAAAAAAAACCATGTATTATGACGACAACAAGTAATTTTCTGGCAAAGTCGTTGTGGGCAGGACTGCTGGCCGTAGGGCTGGCGGCGTGCAGCGGCGACACGGTGACGAACGGGCTGCAACAGGAGGCAGCGGTGTCCGCCGAAGCGCGCGGCTACCTCACCCTCTCCATCACTCCGCCCGCTGCCGAGAGCGTGACGTATGGCCGGGAGGTGCACACCTCCGCCGAAGCTTCTGTGTACGATCTACGAGTGTATTTCTTTCAATTGAGAGCCGGTGGTGATGCGAACAACGATGCCGACTACCTCTTCACCAATGCAGGCAAACAGACCTGGAAGAAAGAAGACGGTTCCGCACTGTTGGGGCCAACCGGCACCGGCGTCTACAGCAAACGTATCGCCATCCCCGAGGAATTGGAAAATAAGAAAGTGAAAATCATGCTGCTGGCCAATGACCCGAACGAGGAGTACACAACCGAGGGAATACCCTTGAACACCTTCAAGGAACAACTCTGGAAGAATACGCTGACCACCACCGCCTCTATCTACCGCTCCAACGAGATTGTGGAAATCAACGGCCAGCGGCGGTTCCCCATGTCCGCCATGGGCGAAGACTACAGCGGTTCGGGATCGGGGAACATCATCACACTGACAACAGGGACTGACACCCCGGTCCTGGTGAATGCCAATTTGGTACGCAACGTGGCGCGGTTGGACATTCTCAACGACACACCGAACCTGACCATCACCTCGGCTGTGCTGTCCAACACTCCCAAGCAGAGCTATCTGTTCCCGACATCTCCGTTAAAAACCCCCTCTACCGCACGAACGGTGTTCAGTCCGATTACCGAATATAGTGCTGCACTTCCCCTATCGTATGCCACCCCCGGAAGCGGAGAAACCGCCCAGCAGGCCAACACCAAGACCGCCTTCTATATGTACGAACAGCCGAAGGCCACTCAGCAGTCCACTGCCCCACGGGTACTCATCGGCTACCAGCTCCAAGTGGGAGACAACACGCAATCAGGTACACTGAATGTATATTTCCGCTCCAACGGTACGTACATCGACTTGCAGCGTAATTACCTGTACCGCATCCGTCTGGGGGACGGCACCGATGTCAGCGGCTTCGTCAAAGTCGTCTTCGAGTTAGTGGATTGGGAAACCCAGGAAATCCTGGCGGTATTGGACAGCACCAATGACCCAGCGGATAACTAATACAAGAACAGCAACAGAGTAGTGAACCAACAAAAGACAAACGTATGAAAAGTTTCAAGCATCTATTCTATATCCCGGTGTTGTGCGCCGGGCTGATGGCAGGAGGTTGCTCCAACGACACCTTGCCCGAGACAGACGTGCAGCAGGAGCAGACGGCCTCCGTTGAAAAGACCGGAAAGCTCCGCTTCCGCATCGGCGGTTCGGCAACAAGCCGTGCAGCCGTAGGACGGGCCTACCAAACCGAGAGCGAAAAGAAAGTCAGCCGCTTGGTGGCCGTCTTCTTCACCGGCAACACCGAAAAGACCGGACCCGTGCAACCGCAAGGCAACGAGACCTTCCGCGAGTATGTGGAAATCATCCGGTCTACAGACGACCCGTTGCAGGAGAATCAGGAATACACCATCGAGCTGACCACCCCAGCCACCCTCATGATGTGCTTAGTGGCCAATCCCGATGACGACCTGCTGCAACGCATCAGCCAACTGCAAGCCTCGGCCAGCATCAGTACCTTCAAGGCATTGGCGACGGAAGCCAATCCGGACGACTCGGACAAACTGATGACCAGCGACTTCTACAGCATCTATCTGCCGAAAAACGGCAACGCCTCTCTCGGGACAGTGGACCTGACCCGCGCCATGGCCCGTGTGGACATCATCAACCTGGCCCAGGGCATCACCATCACGGGGGTGGACTTCATCAACCGCGCCAAAAGCACCGTCTTGAAAACAGACTCGCAGAACAGCTGGAGCTCCGACGCGTTGGAAAACAAGGTTTATAGCAATCTGAACCTGGAGGGTGCATCGGAAGAGGGGGATGCCAATACCTGTAAGGCACGCATCTACAGCTACGAGAACCTGAGCAGCAGCGACACGGAGCGTCCGGAACTGGTCATCCACTACACGAAAGGCGGAGTGAATAAAAAACACACCGTGCAGTTCCAGCAATACAACAGCGAAGGGGCTCCCATCCCACTGCCCGTGAAGCGCAACACGCTGTACCGCATTATGGTGAGCGACAAATACGGAGATGGAGTGCAGTTCTATGTAGTAGTAGCCGACTGGAACACAGGGACCGAAATCAAAGTCAGCCCCGATGATATTGCGACAGGACTTGCCACCCCGGGCGATTTCCTGATGAGCGATGGCCGGATTTTGTCCAAGAACACCGAGCTGTCAGACATCCTGCGGAACAATATTGTCGGCATTGTCTGCTACCTGACGAAAGACTTGAACGACCCGAAACTGGGAGCAGGAGTCCAAGCCCAACTGGAAAGTTCCACGCTGTCGCAACACGGCTTGGCCATTGCCCTTCACGATGCAACTACCCCGGAAGGGAAAGCATGGAAAAACGAGAATACAACAGATACCGCTCGGCCAGCACTGACATTATTGCAGGACGCTCGGCTAAATTATAACGGCTACTCTACCAGCACCTCCACCTATCCGACTTCGGATCTTAGTACCAACTATCCCGCCTTCAATGCTGCGTACACCTATAACAATAGCCACCAACCCACCGGATTCGTCAACACGGGCTGGTACATCCCCAGCATGGGCGAAATGATGCTGATGCTGGAAAAACTGTCCGGACAGGAATTCAACGTATCGACCACCGCCCAAAGTCTGACCGATGACACCGTGGGTAAAACCGCCATGAAGGTATTACGCGCTTCGCTGGTCAAAGCCGCTGGCGACGATATTAGCAACGGCAGCAATGATCCCGTGACCCTGTGGACCACCACGCAAGGACCAAAGGATTTCTTTGACAATAGCCAGGCATGGTACGTCACCTTCAAATATGATAGTGAAGGTAAAGTGATGACCACGGAGTTCAATACGGACAAGAAGACAGAAAAGAAAGTCGTGCGCTGCATCCTTGCCTTCTAAAGCTGGCAACCATCCCCTATGATATATAATATAATGTATATGATTATGAGAACAAGCAACTTTTTGAGAACATCGTTGTGGACAGGACTGCTCGCCGTAGGATTGGCGGCGTGCAGCGGCGACGGTGTGACGAACGAGCTCCCCTCTCAGGAGGAGGTGACTCCCGAAGCGCGTGGCTACATCACGCTCTCCATCAATCCGCCTACCTCCGGCAGCGTGGTGTACGGCCGGGAGGTCCAGACAGTCGAAGAGGCTTCCTTGTACGAAGTGCGGGTGTATTTCTTTACACACGATGACACATTGGAAGAAGGAGATGAGCATTATTTCTTTACGACAGCCGGCACTACCACCTGGAAGAACGCCGACGGTTCCGCTCTGATGGGAACGAACGGCATGGGGATCTACAGCAACCGCATTGACATCCCTCAAGAACTGAAAGGAAAGCAAGTGAAAATCATGCTGCTCGCCAATGACCCGGGAGCGGTATTTGGAAACGAAGTGAGCGGAACCACCTTAGCAGCCTTTAAGCAGAAAATCTGGACCAACTCGCTTTCTGGCAGCACCGTCAGTGGCTACTATTCTCACGAAATTGTGGAAATCGACGGCCAGCGGCGGTTCTCCATGTCTGCTATGGCGCAAAAATACACGGAGGGCTCTACCAGCGGACCGGAAGCCATCACCTTGCCTTCCGATAACAGTCAGGTTAAAGTGTCCGCCACCTTAGTGCGCAATGTGGCGCGCGTGGACATCTTCAACAACACGCCCAACCTGACCCTCACGGCGGCCCTGCTGTACAATACACCTACGAAGACCTACCTGTTCAAGGCCGTTCCGCTGCGCACGCCTTCCGATAACCGGACGATTTTCGCCCCTATCAGCGAGTATTTCAACGGACAGGCAGAACTTCCGTATGTAAACCCAGGATCCGGAGAAACAGCTGAGCAGGCCAACACCAAAACGGCCTTCTATATGTACGAACAACCGGCAACCGACGATCCCGACAAGGCCCTGAAGCTCACCCTCGGCTACCAACTGGATATCGAAGGGAACAAACGGAAAGGTACGCTGGACGTGTTCTTCAAGTCCAGTAGCACCCAACAGTTCATTGACCTGAAGCGGAACCACCGGTACACCATCGAAATCGGTGGAGGTCAACCGGTCACCAGTCTGGCGAACATGGTCTTCCGCTTGGTGGACTGGGAAACCCAGGACGTGCTGACCGAGTTGGACACAGCTACTGACTCACCAGTTTGACCCGGAGTGAATCAACCCTTTACCCTACATTCCATAAACAACAAGCCTTATGAAAAGATTCAAAAAGCTATTTTTCTATATCCCGGTGTTGTGCGCCGGACTGTGGGCCATCAGCTGCTCATCGGACAACCTGCCGACAGCGGACGAACCGCAGGAGCCAACGGCCACCGTGCAGACTACCGGAAAGCTGACCTTCCGCCTCGGTGGCGCAGCGGCAGGACGCAGCACAACGGAACGCGCCATCCAGACGGATGCCGAACGTACCATCCATCGCTTGGTGGCCGTCTTCTTTAACGGCAACGTGGAGCAGACCGGAACGGTACAGCCCCAAGATAACGAGACCTTCATCGAATGCAAAGAAATCCTGAACCCGACGGACGGACAGGAATATACCATCGAGCTGTCCAGCCAAACAAAATACACGATGTGCTTGGTGGCCAATCCGGACGCAACGCTGTTGCAGGCCATCCAAAACCTGACAACTGCTTCCACCTTGGACAACTTCAAAGGACTCACCACAACAGCCGACCCGGACGAAAACTCCAAACTGATGACCAGCGACTTCTACAGCATCTATCTGCCCCAGAACGGATCGGCATCGTTAGGAACAGTGGATCTGACCCGCGCCATGGCCCGTGTGGACATCGTCAACCTGGCCAACGGAGTCACCATCACGAAAGTGACCTTCAAAAACCGTGCAAAACAGACCCGACTGAAGGTGGACTCTCCTGAGAGTTGGACAAGCACGGGAGAAGTACTGCATGATATGGACTATCTCATGACCCTTGTTGGTAACGATGCTACCGATGCAACGGGCAACACCTATGCGGCGAAGATTTACAGCTACGAAAACCTGACAGGCGGTACTGCAACCACTGCCCCCAAGTTAGAAATCGTGTACACAAAAGAAGGAACCAGCTATACTCACACGGTGGAATTCAAGCAGCATGACAGCAACGGCACGGAACACGAGCTCCCTGTGAAGCGCAATACCTACTACCGTATCTTGGTAAGCGAAAAGAGCGGTAGCGGCCTGCGGTTTTATGTTGCAGTAGCCGATTGGGACAGCGAGAATGTTAAAATTCCGGTCAGCTCGGATGATCTGGCGGGAGGCATCATTGCTCCGGGCGATTTCCTGATGAGCAACGGCATGATTATGTCCAAAAAGGCTACCCTGACGGCCTCCCAACAAAGTCAAGTGGTCGGCATCGTCTTCTACCTGACAGAGAATCTGGATGACCCGAAACTGGGCGATGGGGTCAAAGCCAAACTGACAGGCTCCACCTTGTCGCAACACGGTCTGGCCATCGCCCTGAAGAACGCTACTTCCACCGAACCCGTCCAATGGAAAACAACGAATACTCCTGATGAAGCATTGCCGGATTATGACTACTTGAACGAAGCTTATATAGATTATGACGGCTACAAACATTGTCAGTGGGGCTTCACACAAAACCTCACCAACTACCCCACCTTCCGCGTTGGAAAGGAGTACCGAGATAACCCCCCTGTCAACTTCAGCAGTACTGGTTGGTACGTTCCGAGTATGGGCGAACTGATGCTGATGATGGAAGAAGTTTCCGGGAAAAAATTCGATTTAGAAGAGAACGCATTTCAGAAAATTGATGAAAGTGAGATTAGCTGTCCGGCTATTGCCACCCTCAATACCTCATTGGTAAAAGCAGGAGGAGAGAAGCTCCCAGATAAATTATGGACCTCCTCCGAACACTATCCATCTATGATGAGCGGTGAGGCATCATGGGCCCTCAACTACGATTACGATACGGAGGGTACCTTACAGAACGCCGATTACATTTTTTCTAATAAAACAAATGTCAAACACGTCCGCTGCATCCTTGCCTTCTAAGCAAGCGGCAGCACGAGCCTCCTGACAACAGAAAGCCACCGGGCGGCGAGGGAATCGGCATCCATCCCTCGACCGGCCCGGTGGCTTTCTGTTCCATATAAATAAGGTAGGGTCAGGCTTCGGCAGACAGCAGTTTGTCCATCGCGGCAGCCGCACGGCGACCGTCGCCCATCGCCAAGATGACCGTAGCACCTCCGCGGACAATGTCACCGCCCGCAAAGATGGTGGGGATGCTGGACTGCATGTCGTCATTGACAGCAATCGTGCCCTTGCGTCCCAATTCGAGGCCCTCGATGGAATGCGGCACAATGGGATTGGGCGATACGCCTACGCTGACAATGGCCATATCGATGTCTATCGTCTCGATGGCACCGGGCACCGGCACGGGTGAACGACGGCCTGAGGCATCGGGTTCGCCCAGCTCCATGCGCTGGAGCACCACCTGCTTGACGCGCCCCTTCTCGTCGGCAATGTACTCGATGGGATTGTGCAGGGTGAGGAACTCCACGCCCTCTTCTTTGGCGTGCTTCACCTCTTCGAGGCGGGCCGGCATCTCGGCTTCCGAACGACGGTAGATAATCATCGCCCGTTCGGCACCCAGACGGCGGGCCGTACGCACAGAGTCCATGGCCGTGTTGCCACCGCCAATCACCGCCACCCGCTTACCGAAGGTGACCGGTGTGTCCGAGTCGTCACTGGCCGCATCCATCAGGTTGACACGGGTCAGGTATTCGTTGGAAGACATGATGTTGATGGAGTTCTCGCCCGGAATGTTCATGAAGTTGGGCAGGCCCGCACCCGAAGCCACAAAGACCCCCTTGAAGCCTTCGGCCTTGAGGTCATCCACACTGATGGTCTTGCCCACGATGCAGTCTTTGAGGAAATGCACGCCCATCTTCTCCAGATTGCTGATTTCCACGTCGACAATCTTGTTGGGCAGACGGAATTCGGGAATGCCGTATTTCAAGACACCGCCAATCTCGTGCAGCGCCTCGAACACCGTCACTTCGTAGCCCTTCTTGGCCATGTCGCCCGCAAACGACAGACCGGCAGGACCCGAACCTACCACCGCCACCTTGATGCCCTTGGCAGCCGCCACTTCGGGCACGGAAATCTGTCCGCTCTCGCGCTCATAGTCGGCGGCAAAACGCTCCAAGTAGCCGATGGCCACCGCCTCGTGACCCATCTTGAGGTGGATGCACTTCGACTCGCACTGCTTCTCCTGCGGACACACACGGCCGCACACGGCCGGCAGGGCACTGGTCTGCTTCAGCACACGGGCCGCCTCCAGGAACTCGCCGCGCTCGATGTTCTTCACAAAACCGGGGATGTTGATGCCCACGGGGCAACCCTGCATACACGAGGGGTTGGCGCAGTCCAGACAACGCTTGGCCTCGGTCAGCGCCTGTTCTTCGTTGAGCCCCAGGTTGACTTCCTCCTTGCGGCTGTGCGAACGGTATTCGGGGTCGAGCTCGTTCATCTTGACCCGCGGAATGGCGGTCCGTTCCTTCGGCTTCATCGACTTGCGGAGTGCCTCGCGCCAGTCGGCATTGCGGTCATCGGCCGCCTTCACCGCCTCACAGGCTCCGGCATGTTCCTCTTCGAGCTTGTGCATCTCGTTGCGCTCGATATCCTTGAAGGCCCCCATCCGCTTGAGCATCTCGTCGAAATCCACCTGGTGGCCGTCGAACTCCGGTCCGTCCACACACACAAAACGGGTCTTGCCCCCTACCGTGATGCGGCAGGCACCGCACATGCCGGTACCGTCCACCATGATGGTGTTGAGCGACACATCGGTAGGTATCTCGTATTTCTTGGTCAGCAGACAGACGAACTTCATCATGATGGCCGGACCGATGGCAAAACACTTGTCCACCTTCTCACGGCGGATGATCTCCTCGATACCTTCGGTGACGAGTCCCTTGCGGCCATACGAGCCGTCGTCTGTCATGATAATTACTTCATCCGAACTGGCGCGCATCTCCTGCTCCAGGATAATCAGTTCCTTGGTACGTCCGGCCAGCACGGTCACCACGCGGTTGCCGGCTGCCTTGAGGGCCTGCACAATGGGCAGCATCGGGGCAACGCCCACACCGCCACCGGCGCAGACCACCGTGCCGAAATTCTCGATATGGGTGGCTTTGCCCAACGGACCCACCACATCTGTTATATAATCTCCCTCCTGAAGCTCGCACAGACGGGTGGACGACAAGCCCACCTCCTGCACCACCAGGGTGATGGTTCCCTTCACGGGGTCGGCCTCGGCAATGGTGAGCGGCATACGCTCGCCTTTCTCACCCACGCGGACGATGACAAAGTGTCCCGCCTTGCGCGACTTGGCTATCAGAGGAGCCTCGATGACGAGCTTGAAGACTTTCTCTGAAAAGTGTTCTTTTGAAATAATTTTGTTCATTTCCAAATACAATAGTTAGTTATTATTTCTTATCAATTGATTTTTGTCTGAAATTTGTGCAAAGGTACTATTAAAAAAGATATACGCAAATGATTTTCAGTTTTTTCGGCCGCTGTTTTGACGGACAAAGACGATTTGGCTTCCCCAATCCGACAGACCCGCCGGCCTCTCTGAAGGAGCGCAACGGCCAGCCGGCACAGCGGTAGGAAAAGGGCCTGCTGCGGCCTCGTACCGCTGTGCTGAAGAATAGAAGGTTGCCAAAGAAACGTTTTCAGATGAAACATCTTTAGCATATCATAAACAACCTGTCAACCAGACTATTACAGACGGTTGGAGAAATTATTTTTTTCGGATAGGACATTTTAACTGATAAAAAAGCCATTTGACAGAAAAATATAGTTTATCTTTGTGCGTATTATAACGATGATTCAGAAGCAGGATGGACGAAAAACTGAAAGCTATTAAAATGACCTTGAAGCGGGGGGACACCGACACCGCGATTGACGCACTGCAAGAAATCCTGCGGTCGGACAACCCGCCTGCCGCCGATGCCTACTACCTCCTGGGAAATGCGTTCCGCAAAAAGGGGGACTGGCAAAACGCCCTTAACAACTATCAGGAAGCCATCGCACTGGACGCATCGGGCCCCGCCACCGCAGCGCGGGCCATGCTGATGGACATCCTGAACTTCTATCATAAAGATATGTTTAATCAATAAGATAAAATTGCTTATGGCTAAAATGAAAGGTGTTGTCATTGTGAACACGGACCGATGCAAAGGATGCAGCCTCTGCGTGACGGCTTGCCCGCTCCACGTCCTGGCACTGACCCCTAAAGTAAACCCGAGAGGATACAATTATGTACAACAAGTGGCCGAGGACACGTGTGTGGGCTGCGCCTCGTGCGCCATTGTCTGCCCGGATGCCTGCCTCACCGTGTACAGAGCCAAAAGCGAGGAATAACAGCAATGCGTAACAGCTAAATAACCAAAAAGAATTATGGCAAAAGAAGTCGTTCTAATGAAAGGCAACGAGGCAATCGCCCATGCCGCCATCCGCCTGGGAGTGGACGGATACTTCGGGTATCCCATCACCCCGCAGTCGGAAGTACTGGAAACCCTTGCCGAACAGAAACCATGGGAAACCACCGGTATGGTGGTGCTCCAGGCCGAAAGTGAAGTGGCCGCCATCAACATGGTGTATGGAGGCGCGGGCAGCGGGAAAATGGTCATGACCTCCTCGTCCAGCCCGGGCGTGAGCCTGAAGCAGGAAGGTATCTCCTACATCGCCGGGGCGGAACTGCCCTGCTTAGTGGTGAACGTGATGCGCGGCGGACCGGGACTGGGCACCATACAGCCCAGCCAGGCCGACTACTTCCAGACCACCAAGGGAGGCGGACACGGTGACTACCACCTGATAGCCTTGGCCCCCTCGTCGGTACAGGAAATGGCCGATTTTGTGGGACTGGCCTTCGAACTGGCTTTCAAATACCGGAATCCGGCCATGATACTGGCCGACGGGGTGGTAGGGCAGATGATGGAAAAGGTGGAACTGCCCGAATTCCGTCCCCGCCGCACGGAAGCCGAAATCATTGCCCAATGCCCGTGGGCCACCACGGGATGCAAAGGCCGGCGGCCCAATGTCATCACCTCGCTGGAACTGGATCCTGCCATCATGGAACAACGCAACCTGCACATGCAGGCCAAATACGAAGAGATACAGGCCAAAGAGACCCGCTATGAGGAACTGGACTGCGAGGATGCCGACTATCTCATCGTGGCCTTCGGCTCCTGTGCCCGCATCGCCCAGAAAGCCATGGAGCACGCCCGCGAAGAAGGCATCCGGGTAGGACTGTTCCGCCCCATCACCCTCTGGCCGTTCCCGGCCGAAGCATTGGCACAGCGGGCGGAACACGTGAAGGGCCTCTTAGTGGTGGAACTGAACAGCGGACAAATGATTGAAGACGTACGGCTGGCCGTGAAATGCAGCAAGCCGGTGGAACACTTCGGACGTCTGGGCGGCATCGTGCCCGACCCCGATGAAGTGACAGCGGCCCTCCGACAGAAATTCATCCATCCTTAACCCCCCCTCTCCAACCATGAACAACATCGACCAGATACGGGCTGCCCTCAATGTGGTGTTCCTCATCGGAGCACTGGCCTCGTTCATCCTCTATTTTGCCTTGGGCGACGACAAGAGCTGGTTCTTCTATGTATGCGGAGCCGCTCTGTGCATCAAGATGATAGAGTTTGTATTACGTTTCTTTCTACGCTAAAACAACTGAGTTATGACAAAAGAAGACCTCATCAAGCCCGAGCACCTGGTGTACCAGAAGCCACGGCTGCTGAATGACAACAATATGCACTACTGCCCGGGATGCAGCCACGGGGTGGTGCACAAGCTCATCGCCGAAGTCATTGACGAGATGGGCATGGCCGAAAAGACCGTCGGCATCAGTCCGGTGGGATGTGCCGTATTCATGTACAACTACCTGGACATCGACTGCCAGGAGGCTGCCCACGGACGCGCGCCGGCATTGGCCTCGGCCATCAAGCGGCTGTGGCCCGACCGGTTGGTGTTCACCTATCAGGGCGACGGCGACCTGGCCTGCATCGGCACGGCCGAAACCATCCACGCCTTGAACCGGGGCGAGCACATCACCATCATCTTCATCAACAACGCCATCTACGGCATGACCGGCGGGCAAATGGCACCGACCACCCTGCTGGGCATGAAAACGGCCACCTGCCCTTACGGACGGGTGCCCGAGATACACGGCTACCCCCTGAAGGTGACCGAAATAGCCGCCACCCTGCAAGGGACGGCCTACGTCACCCGACAAAGCGTACACACCGTGGCCGCCATCCGCAAGGCCAAAAAGGCCATCCGCAAGGCGTTCGAGTGCTCGATGACCGGACAGGGGTCCAGCCTGGTGGAAATCGTGTCCACCTGCAACTCGGGCTGGAAAATGACCCCCAACGCCGCCAACCAGTGGATGGAGGAACACATGTTCCCGTTCTATCCGCCGGGCGACCTGAAGGACACGACAGATTTGTAGGAACCGAAGGAACAACTAACCTCAAAACAGAACAGTATGAAAGAAGAAATCATCATAGCAGGATTCGGCGGACAGGGTGTGCTGTCGATGGGCAAAATACTGGCCTACTCCGCACTGATGGAGGACAAGGAAGTGACCTGGATGCCGGCCTACGGCCCCGAACAGCGGGGCGGCACGGCCAATGTGACGGTCATCGTGAGCGACGACCGCATCTCGTCGCCCATCCTGAGCCGGTATGACACGGCCATCATCTTGAACCAGCCTTCCTTGGACAAGTTTGAACACAAAGTGAAGCCGGGCGGCGTGCTCATCTACGACGGCTACGGCATCACCACCCCTCCCACCCGCCAGGACATCCGCATCTACCGCATTGATGCCATGGACGAGGCCAACGAACGGGGTATGTCGAAGACCTTCAACATGATTGTGCTGGGCGGACTGCTGAAAATACGTCCCATCGTCACGATAGAAAGCGTCATCAAGGCCTTACGCAAGACTTTGCCCGAACGGCACCACAAGCTGATACCGATGAACGAAGAGGCCATCCATATCGGCATGGACATCATCGAGGAAGTGACGGCATGACCCTGCCGCCACCTCCCCGAACTTTTTTAGAACCGCAAAAACACATATAATCTGCCCGGCAACCGCACTGTTTTGGGAGATTTCGTTATCTTTGCCAGCATTATGAAGAAGATATACGTAACTCTGCTACTCATGGCGTTCTGCGGTCTGGTGAATGCCCAGAACTACAACCGGAACCGGTTCGGCAATCAGTTCGGACAGTCGGCTTCCGGTCTGGACAGCAACCAATACGACCGTAACGGTAACCCCATCGACACCACAGCGGTAACGGATGCCAACACCATCCCTATCGGACTACACTCCTGGACCATCGACGAACGGTTGGGCAACCGTTTGGAGGCACCCGTCGACACGGTGCAACACGGATTCCAGAATGCCAATGATACAGGCGGCCCCACCGGCCATTACACGTTTTTGGGTAATTTGGGCAGTCCGCGCATCGCCCATGTATTCTTTGAGCGCGAAGACTACAGCCAAGCCTTCTTCACAGATCCCTACGACTTTACGGTCATCCGTCCCGAAAAGGTGGTGTACACCGACACCAAATCGCCCTACACGAACCTGACCTATTTCAAGCAGGGCGACGGACGCACCGGCGAAGAGCGCTTCAAGGCCTACTTCTCTGTCAACGCCTCACGCCGCCTGGGTTTCGGATTCAACATTGACTATACGTACGGACGGGGCAAATACCAGAACCAGTCGACCGCCCTCTTCAACGGCGACCTTTTTGCCTACTACCGGGGGGACCACTACGAGATGCACTTCAGCTTCATCAACGATAACCTGAAAATGGCCGAAAACGGAGGAATCACCAACGACAACTACGTGAAACGTCCCCTCGACATGGCCGAAGGGAAAAAGACCTATGCCACCAATGAAATACCGGTGAATCTCTCCAATATCTGGAACCACCACACCGGCTATCATGCCTTCCTGACCCACCGCTACAATGTGGGCATCTACCGGGACAACCCCGACGAGAACGACACCGTGAACACACGGGTCTTTGTACCGGTGACCAGCTTCATCCACACGCTGAAGCTGGACCTGAACAAACGGGACTATATCTCGCAGGACGACGCACAAAACCGTACCTACTTCCGACACCATTTTCTGGATACCGACTCGACCGACACGCAAAAGCACACGGCCATCAAGAACACCTTCGGCATCTCGCTGCGCGAAGGGTTCAACAAATGGGCCAAAGCCGGACTGACCGCCTTCGTGAGCCATGAGTACCGCCAATTTGCCATGAATGATTCGGTGCCCGCCAACAGCCGCCTGCGCACCACCACCCGCTTCAAGGAGCATGTGGTGTCGGTCGGCGGACAGCTCATCAAAGAGCAGGGCCGCACCCTGCACTACAATGTGACGGGCGAAGTGGCCCTTGCCGGCGAAGATGCCGGACAGTTCAGCATCGAAGGAAAGGGTGACCTCAATTTCCGGCTGCTGAATGACACGGTGCGCTTCGAGGCCCATGCCTACATCAAGAACCTGCACCCCATCTTCTACTTCCGCCATTTCCATTCCAAACACTATTGGTGGGACAACGACGACCTCTCGAAGACCATGCGCACCCGAATAGAGGGCCGGCTCAGCGTGGACCGGTGGAGAACCCGGCTGCGGGTAGGTTTCGAGAACATCAAGAACTACACCTACCTGGCCAACACCTCCGAACTGACGACCCCTGCCACCGAAACAGCCGCCGTGTATCTGAACAATGCCGCCGTGCGGCAACATACCGACAACCTGCAGCTCTTCAGCGCCACCCTGCAACAGGACTTCAAGCTGGGCATCCTGCATCTGGACAACGAGGTGACCTACCAGACATCGAGCAATGACGAGGTGCTGCCCCTGCCCAAGCTGGTGCTCTACCACAACCTCTACCTCCGCTTCGGACTGGCCAAAAAAGTGCTGATGGTGGAGATGGGGGCCGACATGCGCTACTTCACCCAATACTATGCCCCCGACTATGCCCCCGCATTGGGACAGTTCTACCTGCAACACCCGGACACCCGCCACAAGCTGGGCGGATTTCCGTTGGTGAACGCCTACATCAACATGCACCTGAAACGTACGCGCATATTCCTGCAGATGTACAATCTGCTGCAACCGACCGGGGACAAGAGTTATTTCCTGGCCACCCACTATCCGCTCAACCCACGCATCCTCAAGATAGGGCTGTCGTGGAACTTCTTTGACTGATGCACCCACTCTCCTTAACACCGACCGCTATGAAAAAGAAACTGCTACGCTACACGTTATTGGGAATCGCCGTTGCCTGGGGCATCGCGCTGATGAACACCCAACATGAGGAAAAAACGACCTACGCTCCGCGTGACTATGCGGAAATAGCCGCAACGGGTGTCTTGCGAGCCGTTGTGGAATACAATGCCCTGAGCTACCACGTGCAAGGCGACACCGTGGAAGGCTTTGACTACGAACTGCTGCATGCCTTTGCCCGCGACATGGGGTTAAAAGTAGAGGTTACTCCGGAAATGAGCTTCGAACAACGGCTCGAAGGCATCGGTACCGGTCGCTACGACCTGCTCGCCACCGGCACCGCCGTGACCTCACGCCTCAAGGACTCGCTGCTCTTCACCCGCTCCTTGCTGTTGGACAAGCAGGTGCTGGTACAGCGCAAGGCCGGGACAGGCACCGACAGCCTGCACATCAGCAACCAACTGGAGCTGGCTCACCGGCACCTGTATGTCATCAAGGGCTCTACCGCCCTGCTGCGGCTGCACAACCTGATCAACGAGATAGCCGACACAATCTATATAGAAGAGGTGGAACAATACGGTCCCGAACAGCTGCTGGCCCTGGTGGCAGGCGGCGACATCGACTATGCCGTGTGCGACGAAAGCATCGCCCGCAAACTGCACGCCGAATTTCCGGACCTGGACCTCGACACCGACATCGGCTTCACCCAGTTCCATGCCTGGGGAGTGAACAAACGGTCGACCGCCCTGCTCGACAGCCTGAACGGATGGCTCGACCGGTTCCTGCAGACCAAGGACTACCAACGACTGAAGAAGAAATATTTCAAATAACCTAACAAGAAGAAAGCCATGAAGAATTTTTTGAAGACAGTGAAATGGGGATTCATCGGATGCGGTGAAGTGACCGAAAAGAAAAGCGGACCGGCTTTCAATAAGATAGACGGATCGAAAGTAGTGGCCGTCATGAGCCGGGATGAAGAGAAAGTAAAATCGTATGCCAAACGGCACGACATCCCCAAGTGGTACACCGACGCCCAAGAGCTGATAGGGGATGAAGAGGTGAACGCCGTCTACATCGCCACCCCTCCTTCGTCGCACGCCACTTTCGCCATCATGGCCATGAAGGCGGGCAAACCGGTCTATATCGAAAAACCGATGGCCGCCAGCTATGAAGACTGTGCCCGCATCAACCGCATCTCCCGCGAGACCGGAGTGCCCTGCTTTGTAGCCTACTACCGCCGCTACCTGCCCTACTTCCAGAAAGTGCGCCAACTGGTGGACGAAGGCACGATAGGCCGTATCCTCAATGTGCAGATACGGTTTGCCCAACCCCCACACGACCTTGACTATAACAGTACGAACCTGCCGTGGCGCGTGCAGCCCGACATTGCCGGCGGAGGATACTTCTACGACCTGGCTCCCCACCAGCTGGACCTGCTGCAGGATATGTTCGGATGTATTCTCGAAGCCGAAGGCTATAAAAGCAACCGGGGCGGACTGTACGAAGCCGAAGACACCATCAGTGCCTGCTTCAAGTTCGAGTCGGGACTACCCGGATCCGGTTCCTGGTGTTTCGTTGCCCACGAATCGGCCAAGGAAGACCGCATCGAAATCATCGGCGACAAGGGGATGATCTGCTTTTCCGTCTTCACCTATGCCCCCATCGGCCTCCATACGGAACGTGGCCGCGAAGAAATCCTGCCCCCTAACCCGCCCCATGTACAACTGCCCTTGATAAAAGCCGTAGTGGAACACTTGCAGGGAAAAGCCATCTGCACCTGCGACGGCATCAGTGCCACTCCCACCAACTGGGTCATGGACCGTATCCTGAACAAACTGTAACCTGTCATCCCCCCTACCCCTATGAAAACCACCGCCTACTGCCTCTGTCTTTTCTGCCTGTTATCTGGTCTGTCCGCAGCAGCACAAACCTCGCAGAAACGGACCTTCGGACAATGGTTCCAGAAAACATTCACCGAGATAGACACGACCTATATCGATGAAAACAAGTACAATCTGGCCTTCATGCTCGAACAGAGTTTCTGGGGGGAGAACTACCACTTCACAGCCAAGACGGGAAGCAAGGGAAAACAGAGCATCAGTTTCGCTCCCGACATCACACCCAAAATCGGCTTCTATTTCGGATGGCGGTGGATTTTTCTGGGGATGGCGTTCAACACGTCCGATCTCTTCGGCAAGAACAAGGAAGAAGCCAGCAAGAAGGAATTTGTGGTCAACCTCTACAGCTCACGTTTCGGGGTGGACCTGTATTACCGCAAGACAGGCAGCGACTTCCACATCAGCTCCTATTCCAACTTCAACATCCCCGAAGACTATATAGGACAAAAGTTCCAGGGCTTCAAGAGTGTCATCAAAGGGGTGAATACCTATTGGATTTTCAACAACCGCAAGTTCTCCTACCCGGCCGCTTACAGCCAGTCCACCAACCAGCGGGTGAGCTGCGGATCCTTCATGGCGGGTATGTCCTATACCTACCACGACATCCAGTTCGACTACACCAAACTGCCGCAAGCCATGATTCCCAATGTGGATGCCTCACTGAAGTTCGAAGACCTGGAATACCGCGACATCAGCCTCAGCTTCGGCTATGGCTACAACTGGGTGTTCGCCAAGAACTGCCTGTTCAACCTCTCGCTCATGCCGGCCATCGCCTACAAGAAGACCAAAATAAACGGGGTCCCCACCCACAGCTCCACCAACTGGTCCAGCTGGATGGACGACATCAACTTCGACCTGGTCACCCGAGCGGGGCTGACGTGGAACAACAGCAAGTATTTCGTGGGGGCTACGCTGCTCATCAATACGTATGGCTACAGCAATGACAAACTCACCATGTACGACTCGTTTGGCAGCCTGCGTATCTATGCCGGCTTCAACTTCTGGAAAAAACGGCAGTACAGGGACACCTCTACCAGAAAATGACACAAGATCCATCTGTCATTTTGAGCGAAAGCGAAGCATCTGAAAACATCCACTTGGTGCTGACAGATTCTTCGCTTTCGCTCAGAAGGACAATTGGACAGGTATCGTGGAGAGGTTTGACACGCCCTCACCAGACCCAGAGAAAGAACAATATCAGAACCGTACGCCTACGGTCATCAGCACCTGATGACGGTCTGTGTTGACCTTGGCTGCCGACAACGCGTCGGCACTGAAAGCGTAGAAGTCTGACTGATAGAAATCATATTTATAGGCCACATCGGCAAACCAGCTTTTGCCCCGATAACCCAAACCGCACGTCACCGTATGGCGGTCGAAATCGTTGGTATATTCAGTATCGGTACGCATATCGTTATCCGCCAAGGCCTTGTAGGCAGTCTTGCGGAAACCCGACGACTGGTAGTTATAACCGGCACGCAAGGAGAAGTCAGGGGTCAGACGGCTCTCCATCCCTACCCGTACCGTGTGCACCCCTTTCAGGTCTTCCTTCAGGGCTGCATTGGCGTATTTCATCTCATAGCCATCGTCATAATAGAGCTTGGACGACGAATGGTCAGCATACTCATACTCGGCGCCGAGTGCCACCACCCCATCCAACACGGTCCCGGCACTGACGTTGAACTTCCACGGCGTACGCAGGCGGTAGTCGCGCACGGTGTTCCCTACATAATCGTCCGTGTACTCTTCCGCAAAGAAGTTTGTCTGATCATCTTTTCCATAACTGTATTCCAAATCCGAACGGATGCCCGAAACATACTCTTCGGTCAGCACATACCAGGTAGGCGTGTGTACGGCCAGCCCGAAACGGAAAGGAGAATCTTCTAACGGACGGAAGATGGCTCCCAGCTTGAAGTCGACACCCACACCGTCCAGCCGGTAGTCGTTCATCAGCTCGTACATCCCGCTATGATTGCCGTCATAAATATCTTCCGTATAATAGGTGCTGCGGTTGTAATTGACATCATAAACACCGACCGTGGCACCGAAATACATGCGGTCGGACACATTGAAGGACACGTTGAAATCGTATTGCTGGATACCGCCCTCCTCATGGCTGGAGAAGGAAGACGCATCCCCGTTCCACCCTATCAACGAATAGGTTTTGTCGGGATTCTCGTGAAGGCTCACCAGCTCGGTACGCACGCCCATCACGCCCAGATACGGATAATTCGCTCCGTTCGGGCTGTACGGATTGCCCGACCCTCCATTATAGTTATAGATGGCATCTATCTCATTATCGTCACTCACGCTGCCCGACATCATGTTCGCCATCTGCTGTGTCTGCGACAGGCCGTCCAGCCAGGCCCCGGACTGGAACCTCCGGTTGAAGTTCTTGCTCTTGTGGTAATTGAACGCGAAATTCACAAACCGCACATCGGTATAGTTGCCTATCTTGGAGGAGTAGACAAAACCGGCCTGGTCAAACGAGACTCGTGTGCGCTTGTCACTCAAGCGGATATCATTGCCGAAAGCACTCTCCGTGCGGGTATGGTTGAGCCCCAAGGTAGCGGTCAGCTCATTGCTGCGAAACAGGCCGATACCGGCAGGATTCACCCCTATCACAGAAATATCGGCTCCCAAGGCACTCATCGCACCTCCCATCCCTACAAAGCGGGCTGTACCGTTGAGTTCATTGCCGGCCAACAAAGCGGCATCATATTGCGTTTGCGCCATCAGCTGCGTGCCTGCCAGGGCTACGCACGCTGAGGCCATCATCCATTTCTTCTTCATATCATTATCTTAATTAAGCGTTTAGTCTTATCTTCTCCGGGCACCGCTGCCACCACCGGTAGAGTGGCTGTTGCCCACACTTCTTGACGGAGTGCTGTAACTGCTGCCCGACGAACGGGACGATCCGAAGCTGCTGCCGCTGTTGCCCACACTGCGTGAAGAACCGAAACTGTTGCTGCCGCGCGATACAGCCTCGCTGTTGCTGCGACTGCCTGCGCCACTGGTGCCATAGCTACGGGTGCTGCCACCGTTCTGCATCCGCTGGTACGCCCCTGAGTTGCGGTAAGAGTTCGCCCGTGTGCTGCTGGGACGGTTGTAGGAAGACTCTCCCGTACCTATCTGCGACGAGCGGGTATAAGTGCCGCTGCTACGGGTGGCCGTACCGCTCCGCCGTACGGAACGGTCGTTGCTCTGGTCGGCTGCCACGATACGTCCGCCCGAACGTCCGCTATTGTCACGGCTGCGGTTGACGATGGTGCCGTGAGACGCATTGCCGCCCGCCGGACGGGTAGTGCTGACCGAACGTACGCTATGGCCTCCCAGCAGGCTGCCACCATTTTCGCGGCGCATGTTATACGAATAATACGGCCGGCCGGGGGCAGGATGATGCGGCGCAGGGGCATAATGCGGATGATAGCCGTACCAGCCACCCCAATAACCGCCCCAATGGCCTCCCCAGTAAGAGCCCCAATAACCGCCATAGTGATAGGGCGAATGCCAGGCACAATACCACGGCGCATGCCATCCGAAACTCCAGCGCGGACCGGCGACACTCCAATTGAAACGCCAGTCCCACCACAACGGGTTGGAGGAGGTGGGGAAGACGTAGGCATAGAGCCCGTCATCAAAAACATTCCACTCCCACGACGGGAAGGCTGCGCCTCCGTACACCACGTCCCAGTAAAGCGGACTGCTGATCGGAATGGCATAACGCGGACTGCGGAACCGGACGATGCGCATGGCATACTCATAGTCGGTCTGCGTCCCTTCGAATCCGTTCACCCACTCGCCCCGCTCATTATACGGTTTCTCCTGGATATACAGCGTATCGTTTTGCAGCGCAAATGTATTCTCGCGCGAGGTGTAACGACGGTTGTACTCGTCGATGTCCCGTTCACGTCCGGACGCATCGCGCACCACCACGGTTGGAGCTGTCACGGCCGACACCGCCTGTGAAGAACGACTCCCCGCCGTTGCCGACTGCCGCTGTAAGGACGAAGCCTGAGCGGACTTTTGCACCTTCGTTTCCTTTTTCGGAACGTAATAAAGGTCATCGTTGCTTTGTGCCATTGCCAAGCACGGCAACCAAACCAACGTCAATAAAGCCATTAAATTCCGTTTCATATCCGTATGTTTTTAATGTTCACTTGTTTTTACGCTACAAAGATAAGCAGTCCGGCGATGACGGCAAACAGAAATTCCCTATTTCCCGATAGGGTTTTCCCTATTTTGCGCCTTACGGCTGATCATCGGGAACAATCATGCCCAGCCGTGCTTGACGTAGTTGAAACCCGATGTCTCCGTGGTGACGCGTCCTCCTCCGCCACAGTCTCCCCTTCAGGGGAAAACGCCCCAGCGTTACCTACGGTAGTATTAAAATTAAATATATTAACTATACCGTCGCTACAGCAATTGCTACAGCGACTCACAAGGTCATTGCTGCCCGTCAGGTTGGCGAGCTCATCACCTAACCACATCTTCGGCATCCTTGCCAGAGAGTTCGCCTCCATCTTAGGGTATTTGAGTTCTGGTTTCATACTAAAAATTGTAATGATAAATACACGATTCCAATAGCGATTTTTTAAAGATAGCAGTATCGGAGTGCACCTTGCCCTTTCCGGACAGGGCAAGGTGCACTCTGCCGCTGCATCAAAAAAAAACCGCCGGCAAGGTCGGGAAAAACCCCGAGGAAGCATCGGAAGCATTTGCGAACGCTTCCGCCACAAATCCGAAACACGCCACAACACACTATGCAACAATGCTTTAGAATGCCAAAAATAAATCAAGGAAGCATCGGAAGTAAGCCTCCCAAGAGCAGCTCCGGCACCGATGGCTGACCTATCTTTGCCCTGTGACCGGCGGAAAAGCACCTCCTATCCTCCCCCACAGACGACAGCCTACCACTGCCCGGGCCATCAGTGAAGACCTGTCCCCGTCATCAGTGATGACTCGCCCCAGCCATCAGTGACGACCGGGCGGATTGCTCCTGGCCACAGTTTTTCTTCAGGGTTATACCCTTATTCCTGTTTTTTTATTGTACTTTTGAAGACGAAAATTCTAAGTGTGACGTTACTATGAAATATCTTGAAGTGACATTGACGGTACGCCCGTGTAATGAAACGGTGACAGACGTACTGGCCGCCTTGTTGGGCGACATCGGTTTTGAAAGTTTCGTGGCCTGCGAAGGCGGTACCAAAGCCTACATCCAACAAAGCTGCTTCGATGAAGGGCAGCTGCAAGAGGTAGTGAACGGTTTTCCGTTGCCCGACACAGCCATTGACTATACGGTGAGCGAAGCGGAAGACAAAGACTGGAACGCGGAATGGGAGAAAAACTTCTTCCAGCCCATCGTCATCGACAACCGTTGTGTGATACACAGCACCTTCCACAAAGACTATCCGCCAGCTGAATATGACATTGTCATCAATCCGCAGATGGCTTTCGGAACCGGACATCACGAGACCACCAGTTCTATTCTCGGCGAACTGCTGGATGCGGATTTGAAAGGAAAATCGGTGCTCGACATGGGATGCGGAACATCCATTCTGGCCATTCTGGCGAGCATGAGGGGAGCTGAAAAGGTAACGGCCATTGATATTGATGACTGGTGCGTGAACAATTCGCGAGACAACATTGCCCTGAACGGCATCACCAACATCACCGTGGAACTGGGAGATGCCTCACTGCTGAAGGGACGTGCGGCCTTCGATGTCATCATTGCCAACATCAACCGCAATATCCTGCTCCGTGACCTGCCGGCTTATGCCGCCTGTATGCACGCCGGTTCAGAAATCTACCTCAGCGGTTTCTATGTGGAAGACATTCCGGCCATCCGTCAAAAAGGGGAAAGCCTGGGGATGGTGTTTGACCACTTCCGGGAAAAGAACAACTGGGTGGCCGTGAAAATGAAGAACGAAGAATGAGACGTCCGCTTCCTCGAAGGTGTGTCAAAACAAAATCAACCCGTCATCTCTGTCATTCTGAGCGAAAGCGAAGAATCTGTCCAATTGCGCAGCGCACCCCGTTGTGGTGAACAGATGTTTCGCTTCGCTCAACATGACGCTAAGTGTGCAAGGAAGAGAAAACGTTACAAACGGTTAGGCACCTGCCGGAGCAAACCGGCTACGGACGATTTGAACGCCTTTTCGGACGAAGCAAAATTGAACACCCGATGACGGTGGGTATCCGTGCCGAGATAATCGATGTATCCTGCCTTGAGCAGCTTCAAGGCCTTCTTCTGAGGCACCTCGCCATAGGCTCCTGCCAAAGAAATCAGGTTCATCTGGAAAAAGACCCCCATTTCTTTCAATTGGTCATAGTATTTATCCGTCATATAATTATACCGTTCAGGATGTGCCAGCACGGGATGATAACCTTTCTGGCGGATGCGCGAAAGGACACCCTGCAAACGGACAGGAGGATTGAAATAGCTGGTTTCCACCAACAGATGACGGCCATCGGTACCGAGAGGCAGCACGTCATCCGCCTCCAAACGTTCTTCAAACAGATTGTCCAGCATGTACTCGGCTGCCAGATGCAGACGGAGTACTCCCTTATAGGCCGACTGCACCTCGCGAAACCGCTGTCGGAGGCTGTCGGTCGTATTGGGAATATCCTCCATGATGTGGGGGGTGAACCAGACCTCTTCAAAACCCGCTTGCTCATACGCTAAGAGTATCTTCAGCGTATCCCCCATTTTCTGTACACCATCGTCCACGCCGGGCAACAAATGGCAATGGCAATCGGTGAATCCATGATAGACACCACTCTCGAACAGACTTGTCTTACTACTAAATGGCCACATAATCCATCAATATCACTGTTCTTCCTTGCCGTAACTGCCATACCCGTAATGATAGCCGTAACGATAGCCATACTTGTGGTAGCCATAACGGTTATAGGCCTCCTGCGTACCGTTGAGCAACAAGGACAGGTTCCGGTACTTATGTTCGGTATAGAAACTTTCTATCTGCGGCAACATACTGCGGTCCAACACTTCCGAGCGCACGATGAACAGCGTGAGGTCCACCCACTTGTTGATGATGCTGGCATCTGCCACAATTTCTACCGGCGGACAGTCAATAAAGATATAGTCGTATTCCTTCCGCACTTGCTCCAGCAAGGGCACCATACGGTCAGAGAACAGCAACTCTGTAGGGTTAGGAGGCATCGTACCCACCGGAATCATGTCCACATTAGGATGTGTCTGTCCGCGGACCACTATCTTGGCACGGTCATCTATCTGGCCTCCCAAATAGTCCGCAATACCGGGTTTGGGTTGACCCACGTAACTACTGAGCGAAGCACGACGCAAGTCGAGGTCAATGGTCAGCACCTTCTTCCCTTTGATAGCCAACGCTGTAGCAAGATTCATGCAGATAAACGTCTTTCCGCTACCCGGATTCATGGAAGAGGTCATGATGACCTTCGAACCAGACTCCTTACCCAACATAAATTCGAGATTGGTCCGCACCACACGGAAAGCCTCGTTGATGACATTGCGGCTCTTGTCCTTCACCACAATGGCATATTCCTCCTTTGGCTGCTTCTTCCACGGAATGAGGGAACGTTTCTTACGATAAGACAACGGTATTTCACCGACAAACGGAAGGGTGAGCTGCTCCAAATCTTTACGACCCCGCACCCGTGTATTCAGATTCTCCTGCATGTAGACCACACCAATCGGCAAGAGCAGGCCCAAGACCAACGCCACCAAATAAATCTTGTTGGTAACAGGAGATGTAGGCAACATGGACCCGGACGGTGGGGTGATGATGCGGGTATTATAGGCAGTAAATGCCTGCGACAGCTCGTTCTCCTCCCGTTTCTGCAACAGGAACAAGTACAAAGCCTCTTTCACTTTCTGCTGACGTTCCACACTCAACAAATACTTGGCCTGTGTAGGATTGGCGGCAATGCGGGCATTGGTCTGCTCTTCGTGACGTTCCAAAGCCTTCAGCCGGGCCTTAAGGGTGGCCTCCAGGTTATCGACGGTAGAAATGATGGAAACCCGCAGGGCCTTCAGATTCTCGTCAAGATCCCTGACCAGTGGATTCTTCTCACTACTGCTGGCCACCAAACTGTTACGCTGCAACTGCAACGTGTTGTATTCCGTAATACGCGACTCGAGACTGGTGCCTTCCAACCCTGTATTGGCAGGTAGCAACTGATTGCTGTTCACTGCGTCAATCAGGAAATTCCGGATATAAGCAGCCATAGAAAGTTGGGTGTTCATGGTCAGGATATCCTGGGCGGTCCGGTCACTTTGTGACATATACATCCCCGACACAGCCTGCACATCGGGCAACAGATGTGCACTCTTGTAAGAAGATATGTCCTGGTCAACGTGTCCCAGCTCTTGCTCGATGACTCCCAATCGTTCATTGATGAAAATCGACGTACTGATGGCAATCTGGTTCTTATCCTTCACCCAACGTTCGTTGTAAACCGAGATAATCATGTTGAGCACATCCTCGGCACGCTGGATATTAACGTCCTGGTAACTGAGCTGGATGACCGTAGCCTGCTTCTCACTCAACGCTGCCGTAAAACGGGTCAGACAGCTGGTGGCGGCATTCAAGACAGTATTACGATGGATGTAAAACACAGTCGACTCTTCTTCATCCTCAACCGGCGAGGCACCCTTCGTCAGCAGGATGCGCCCCATGGGTGTGGAAACAGTATCGTTCAGACAGACTTCCACCTCATCGTCCCATTCCTCCTTATTATAGACAAGGTCTGTCATGACAAAACGTTGGCCGCCTTTAGCACGAAGCGTGAAAGCTGCGGTCTCCATATCCTCCAAATCAAGGAACTGCACAATATAAGGAAGCGTTTCGCCATAAAGCACTTTCTTATAAAAAGAGCCATCGGTCAAGTAATTCACTTCAAGATGCAACCGTTTCACCACTTCATACATGGAAGCGGAAGACCGGAATGAAATCAGCTCATTATGCACATTGGAGCTGGACTGAATGAGCCCCATATCCGAGAAGGCAGCCCCGACCTCATTGGAAACAGATTGTCCTTTCGACTGATCCTTAATGAGAATCAACGCCTCGCGGGTATAGACAGGAGGAGTCGTCAGCAAATAAATGGTGGCAACACCCAACGTCAGGACAAAGGAATAGATAAACCATTTCCATTTTGAAAGGCACATGAAGAACAAATCCTGCATTTTCAGGAAATCGTCTTGCTGCTGAACCGGCTTATTGGGGGCGGAAGTAGGTGTAGAAGTGGGAATAGGCATAATCAAAATCAATTAAACAACAATACACAGATGGAAAGGACCAGTGATGAAATGGAAATCCAGATAGACGGATTATTGAAGGTGTTGCCCACCGGTGTAGATTCACGAATCTTTTTGTTATTGGGTTCAACATACACGACATCATTCTGCTGCAAGTAATAGACCGGTGATGTATAAAGCTGCTCGGCCGACAAAAGGTTGATGCCGTGCACCTGCTGCTGCCCATCGACCTCACGCAAGACAAAGATGCGGTCACGCTTGGCGGTAATGTTCAAATCGCCGGCCATACTAATGGCATCAAGCACCGTAAAACGATCCCTGTCGATATTATAGCGTCCCGGTTTCCCAACATCACCCAACACTGCGACAGATAAATTCATGAACTCGACTGTCACTACAGGATCTTTCACCAAATCGTGGGATATCAATTCGTGCTTGAGCAACGCGGCGATTTCCTGACGGTTCTGACCTGCCACATGTACCTTGCCCAATACCGGAAAATCTATGCAACCGTCCGCATCGACCGTATAGCCGGACACTCCTTGGTTATACGTATAGGTTCCACCCGTCTGGCCAATCATGCGTGATTGCACCGGCAAATTAAACAGCTGGCTCAACTGTGGGTCACGGGTATTGACAAGAATAGAGATCTTATCCTCCGGACGTATCTTCAATTCTTCAGACGCTGTTACCTTCAGAACGGTCTCTCCAGGTTTCAGATCCTGAAAATATGTAACATCCTTCGGGGTGGAGCATCCTC
This sequence comes from uncultured Bacteroides sp., assembly GCA_945833835.1. GTDB lineage: Bacteria > Bacteroidota > Bacteroidia > Bacteroidales > Bacteroidaceae > Phocaeicola. The sequence continues at coordinate 64,081 of CAMAFR010000001.1, read as the reverse complement.
CCAACACCACGAGCAAAAAAGCCATTCCAATATAAACAGCATGTTTACATTTCAAATATACCATAGTAATTCGCGTTTCAGTAGTTATTAGATGTTGTCCACCATTCCAAGAAGAGGACAAACAATTGAGTTGCAAAGATAGGAATAATTCTGCAACGCTCCTTGAAAATATCATTTTTTTTAAGCGCAACGAAGTAGAGTTCCCTCAACAAAAAAGTTTTTTATACCTTTGCCTTGTATCAAACTTATTTCTTACTGCATGAAACACTACGTTAAAAGCCTGGTCACGACCCTCTGCTGCTGTTTTTTGACCACGAACTGCCAGGATGGAACCACTGCTGACCACATCGCCGCCGGTGTCACCTACGAATTGGCCACCTGGCGGCAAGCCCATTATACGTCCGTCAGCTACGAGCTGTTTTTCTCGCTGCCCGAACAGAAAACCGAAGCCGTGAACGGCAGTGCCGGCATCAGCGTGCGGCTGCAACAACCGGAACCGCTGGTGCTGGACTTCCGCGAAAACGCCTCGAAGGTACGGGGCGTGACCCTCAACGGCCAGCCAGTCACCTATCGAATTGCGAATGAGCACATCGTCATTGACCGGAGCCAGACCACCGCCGGCCTCAACAAAGTGGACATCGACTTCGTGGCCGGCAACCAGTCACTGAACCGTAACGACGAGTTCATGTACACACTGCTGGTGCCCGACCGTGCCCGCACCCTCTTTCCCTGCTTTGACCAGCCCGGTCTGAAAGCCCGCTTCCGACTGACACTGGAAGTGCCCGAAAGCTGGAAAGCCGTGTCGAACACCTTTATCGAAGACGAAGCGGTGAAAGGCAGCCGGCGTACCATCCGGTTCGGACAAACCGAACCGCTGAGCACCTACCTGTTCTCGTTCGTGGCGGGGAAGCTGGAGCAACAGACCTACAATGACGGCAAGCATACCTTTGCCGCCTATTACCGCGAGACCGCCCCCCAAAAGCTGCGACAGCTGGAAACCATCTTCAGCCAGGTGGCCGCTTCGCTGGAATGGCTGGAAGACTATACGGGCATCGACTATCCGTTTGCCAAGTACGACCTGGTTATCCTACCGGGATTCCAATACGGGGGCATGGAGCACACCGGTGCCACCCTCTACAACGACAACCGTATGTTCCTCAGCGAACATCCTACGCTGGACGAGGAACTGGGGCGCACCCAACTCATCGCCCACGAAACGGCGCACATGTGGTTTGGCGACCTGGTCACCATGGCGTGGTTCAACGATGTATGGACCAAAGAAGTGTTTGCCAACCATTTTGCCGCCCGCATCAGCGAACCACTGTTTAAAGAGGTCAACCACCGGCTGAACCGCATGAAGTTGTTCACCGCCTCCTCGCTGAGCGAAGACCGCACACTGGGCACCACCTCCATCCAACAACGGCTGGACAATCTGAACCAGGCGGGACTGGTCTATGGACAAATCATCTACAACAAGGCGCCGATCATGATGGAAAAGCTCATTGACATCATGGGTGAGGCCGGCTTCCAGACCGGCATCCGCACCTACCTGCAACGGTATGCCTACGGCAATGCTACCTGGGACCAGCTGATAGAAATTCTGGACAGCATCAGCCCTGCCGACCTGAAACAGTTCAGCGAAGCCTGGGTCCACCAAAAAGGCATGCCGGACATCACCTTCCAGACGCGAGGTACAACCCTGACCGTGAAACAGACAGATCCGTACCAACGAGGCATCTGCTGGCCGCAACGACTGGAAGTGACCGTCCTCCGAGACAACCGCCGGCAGACCCTGGACATCGAGCTGGACACAGACAGCGCAACAGTCGGACTGGCGTTCGAGCCGGACGTGGTGCTGCCGAACACCGACGGCAAGGGATACGGACGTTTCCTGCCCGACCAGCAGTCGCTCGACTATATGCTCCAGAACTGGACCACCCTGGACAATGAGACCGCCCGTTATGCCGTGCTGATGACTTTGCAGGAGAACTACCTGGCCCAACGACTCACGGATGCGGAATGGAACCGATCATTGACCCAAGGACTGCCGGGCGAAACCAATCCGCTCATCGCCTCTACCCTGACCGACTATCTGGCGGGCACTTTGAAAGGACTGACTGATTCCCAACGGAGAGCGGCCGAAACCTTCCTGTACGAACTGAGCCAACGCCACCCGCTCCCCTCGTGCCGGCAGCAGCTGTTGCGGCACCTGATTACGCAAGCCACATCGGCCGACGTCATCGACTCGCTGTATGCCCTCTGGGAACAGCAGTCACACCCTTTGCTGAACGAAAAAGACTATACGACCCTGGCCTATGAGTTGGCCCTCAGGCGTCCGCAGCAACAAGAAACCCTCCTGAGCCTGCAACGGTCACGCCTCCGTGATCCGGACCGCCAGCGGCAGTTCGATTTTATCGCCCGTGCCCTGACCACCGACGAGGCCGGACAAGACCGGCTGTTCGAAAGCCTCCGCCAGGCCGAAAACAGGCGCATTGAGCCTTGGACAGCCAGCGTATTGGGTTACCTGAACCATCCGCTGCGCGAAAAGCACGCCGTGAAATACATCCGTCCGGGACTGGAACTGCTGGAGGAGGTGCAACGCACCGGCGATATCTTCTTCCCACGCAACTGGACAGGTGCCTTGCTCGGCAACCACCGGAGCCAGGAGGCATATAAGGAAGTACAACGTTTCTTGCAGGAGCATCCGTCGTACCCGCCCTTGCTGAAGAACAAAATCCTGCAAGCTTCGTATGGATTGTTCCGGGCAACGGGAAACGAACGTCCTTGAGAAAACAAAGGCACGAAAGCACCGTGATAAAACACTCGGTGCCTTCGTGCCTTTAGAGGAGAGCCTGTACCTTGTTAGAACATGAACATGGCGGTCACCACCAAACGGTGATTATGGACCGAATGATTGTCGGTCGCCTTGTGCTTGCTGTCGAACTGATCGCCATACCAGGCATTGCAGAACGAGTACTCCGCCCCGAACTTCCAGTTGGGAAGATTGTACGTCAGTTCGGCAGAAGCGGTCGCCAACTGGTCGACATTCGCCCCGGTAGCCAATACCCCGCTGACCTCGTGCGTAGCCCCGAGGTTCTTGAGATACCCTACAAACACGGCCGGACGCCACTTGCCGCCATAAGCCACATTCAGCCATGTGCTGGAGACACGCAGCGGGGCATACTGCTGTTCGCCCGTCTGTTCATCGGTCAGCCCTGTACGGATGCCATAGCCACCGATGGTGCTGGTCTGCGAGAGGTTGGTGCCCAGCACGGTTCTTCCGGCCACGTACCAGTCACGGTCGGTGTACTTGAAATGGGCTTCGGCCGAGACTCCTGTCACACGTTCGGTCACCTTATACGTCTTGCCGTCTTGGGCCACCGACTGGGTGCGGGGAGCAATGGAGCTGACGTGCACCCCAGCGCCTCCTTGGAAAGAGGCATCCTTGTAATCCAATCCGAAATACACTTCCGGTATCAGTCCGTTCTTGATGAATGCCTGGCTTTTCTGCGTGGCCGTAGTGCCCACGACATTGTCTTTCGGACCTACCGACAGGTACTGCGACTGCCACAGCAAGGCGGTAGTGAGCAGGAAATGCCGGTGTGAGAAACGGTAACGAATCTGGGGAGCACGTCCGAACGGCTGATAGGGAGCCCCCATATTCAGGTTCAGGATCTGCGGTGACACATCCCCGTACAGCGGATGCCAGGTCTGTCCCATCAGCAACGAATGTCCTTTCTGAAAATCCAGTTTCAGATAGGCGTGACGCAGGCGGAAGACGGAAAACGTCGTCCCCGACCCCCGGAAGTCGGCTTCGATTTTAGCCGAGGTCTTGACTTTACCGCCCAACATCGGACCGGTGACATCCACGCCCACACGGCTGTAGAGCGTATAAAAACTGCCGTTGGCGGCATCATTCAGGTCTTCGCCCTTCGGGTCCAGACTCTTGTCGAGCGGGAACATGTAGAAGAGCCCGTCTACCGTTTCGGAGTTGCTGCGGCTGTTGTAGAACAAATCCGTACGCACCTGTCCGTAAAACTTATAATCAAATCCTTTCTTTTGGGCCAGCGACACCGACGGGAGAGCCAGCAGCGCAGCCAATGCTACATAAATCTTCTTCATGGATATTGTGTGTTTTTTCATTAAAAATAAAAGCCAAAGCCTATCTTGAATCCCAGTTTGCTGTAATCAGAGAAATTCTTGAAACTAAGGTCATAATAAACCGCCGGTTCAATGGTCAGCGAACGGTTCAAGAAGAAGGCATAGCCTACCTCGGGAGTCATACAGACCAAGTCTTTCTTCAGCACGCCGTTCGACAAATGCTTGTAGGCAAAAGCCAGCCCACCGTACACGCCGCAGTTGGCAAAATAATAGCGGACACCCGCCCCCACCGATGTCTGATCCGTGCCGTTCTCTAAATAATTACCCCGGAAATGGAGCAATACCGCCACATTGTCCGCTACAAAAGGGCCGCCACTGACGCTGAAACCGAAGTTGGTTCCCTCATACTTGCTGTGCGACAAGTCGAGCCCCGTCAGCGACGCGTTCAAATACCATTTATTCTGCTCAAACTGTGCACGGGCCTGACTGCCGACCAGCAGCAACAGCACCATCAACAATCCTTTTTTCCACATACGCTTCTAAATTTTCTGAACCATACGAAAAAGCCACCGGCAGCCGCTGCCAATGCTACGCCGCCCAACACACCAGCCCACCCGGCAGGCAAGGCCAGCCCCTCGGGCGCAATGAAGATATACGTGAAGCACACCGTCGTCATGAACAACGCGGGCAGCAAGGTCACCCAATAGTTCTTGCGTACCTTCACTAACCACACGGTCAGTGCCCACAAGGTGAAGACCGACAACGTCTGGTTACACCAGGCAAAATAACGCCAGATGATCTTAAAGCCCTGCGCATCGCCAAAACTGTACAGCAAGACAGCGATGGTGATCAGAAAGACCGGCACACAGATAATCAGCCTCCGGCGGATGCTGTGCTGCTCCCAATGCAGGAAATCGGCCAAAATCAGACGGGCCGAACGCAGTGCCGTATCGCCACTGGTAATGGGAGCCGCCACAATGCCCAGGATGGCCAGGAAGCCTCCTACCGTGCCCAGCCATTGGTGGGAAATCTCCGTAGCGACCTTCGCGCCCGAATAGGCGATGCCTGTCGTCTGGTCGACAATGCCGTTGTCATGGAAGAAACAGGTGGCGGCAGCCGCCCATATCAACGCCACGATACCTTCTGTCACCATGGCACCATAAAACACCGGACGACAATGCTTTTCGTTGGTGATGCAACGGGCCATCATCGGCGATTGGGTGGCGTGGAAACCACTGATGGCACCACAGGCAATGGAGATGAACATCATCGGGAAAATGGGATTCGACTCGTATTTGGTGCCGAAGCCGTTCCACATCTCCGGCAGGTCAGGCTGTTTGACATACAGCATCACCAGCACCCCGACGGCCATGAACAGCAGGGCAATGGCAAACAGCGGATAGATGCGGCCGATAATCTTGTCAATCGGCAACAACGTAGCCAGTATATAATAGAGGAAGATGACGGCCACCCAGAAATAAACGTCCAGTGAATCGGGCGTCATACCGGCCAACAGTTCCGCCGGACCGGACACGAACACTGCCCCTACCAGAATCATCAGCAGAACCGTAAAGGCACAGGCAAAACGCTGGGTGCGGGGACCCAGATAGCGGCCTATGAGCTGAGGCAGGCTCTCGCCAGCATGGCGCAAGGACAACGTGCCCGACAGGAAATCGTGTACCGCCCCGGCAAACAACGTACCGAACACAATCCACAGATAAGAGGCCGTACCAAACTGGGCACCCATAATGGCACCGAAAATCGGGCCCAATCCGGCAATATTCAAGAACTGAATCATATAGACTTTCCAGGTAGGCAGCGGAAGATAGTCCACCCCGTCCGCCATCGCCAGCGCAGGGGTCTTGCGCAAAGGGTCAGGACCGAACAGGCGGTCTATATAACTGCCGTACAGCCAGTAGCCGGCCACAAGGACCAGTAATGCAATCGTAAATGTTACCATACAGAAATTATGTTTGTTAAGTAGAATCGGCTGCAAAAGTAACCATTATTAAGAATACTTTCTATCTTTGCACCACAAAAATTAGGACATAATGAACACTTTACGTATTTTTCTTCTTGTATTTTTATCCGTAAGCACCGCCGTCCTCCCCCTGAAGGCCCAACCCAAGCACGAAATCAGGGCCACCTGGCTGACGACACTGGGCGGACTGGACTGGCCGACCACGAAGGCCAACACCCCGCAACGGCGGTTGAAACAGCAACAGGAGCTGTGCGACCTGCTTGACCGGCTGAAAGAAGCCCATTTCAACACCGTGCTCTACCAGGCACGCATCAGGGGGGACGTGGCTTACCCGTCGAAATACGAGGCGTTCACCGAGGCGTTCACCGGACATGCCGGACAGGACCCCGGATACGACCCGCTGGCCTTCGCCATCGAAGAATGCCACAAACGGGGCATGGAACTGCACGCCTGGGTAGTCACCATCCCCGTCGGCAACGAACGGCAGATACGCACTTTAGGGACCAAGAACGTCGTCCGCCAGCATCCCAAGCTGTGCAAGAAATACCACAATGTGTGGTACCTTGATCCAGGACAGCCCGGTACGGCCGATTACCTGTCGGGCATCGTGACAGAAATCGTCTCGCGCTATGACGTAGACGGCATCCATTTCGACTATATCCGCTACCCCGAACACTCGCCGAAATTCCCCGACAAAGACACCTACCGGCGGTATGGCCAGCAACAGGACTGGAAGGACTGGCGACGCAACAACATCACCCGCATCGTCCGACGGCTCTATACCGACATCAAGCGGCTGAAGCCCTGGGTGAAGGTCAGCAGCTCACCCGTAGGCAAATACAACGACACCCGACGCTACACCTCCAAAGGCTGGAACGCTTACGACATTGTCTTCCAAGATGCCCAGCTATGGATACAGCAGGGCATCCACGATGCCTTGTTCCCGATGATGTACTTCCAAGGCAACCACTTCTACCCCTTCGCCATCGACTGGAAAGAGCACGACAACCACCGCTGGATAGTGCCGGGACTCGGCATCTATTTCCTCCACCCGAGCGAAGGGAAATGGAAGCTGGATGAAGTGGTGCGTCAACTCTACTTCCTGCGCAGCATCCAAGCCGACGGGCAAGCCTATTTCCGGAACCGGTTCCTGATGGACAACACCCAGGGACTGATGGATGAAATCAAGGACGAGTTCTATACGGCACCCGCTGTGTGGCCGGCCATGACCTGGCAAGACAGCATTCCGCCGACAGTGCCCACCGGCCCGACTTTGCGCTTTGAGGACGGGGTCACACAACTGGGCTGGAACGCCTCCACGGACAACTCCATCCCCTTCAGCGTGTATTACCGCATCTATGCCTCGAACAGCTATCCCGTAGACACAGAGCAGGCATCCACCCTGGTCGAAGCGCGGGTGGCCGACACCTGTTTCACCTACCGGCCCTCCGCCCCCTGGCTACAGAAAATCTATTGGGCCGTGACCGCTGTAGACCGCTACGGCAACGAAAGCCAGCCGCTGGCCCTCAACGCACCGACAGATCTCCAGCCCGAAGTGTTGCAGCAACTGCCCTCTATTCCAGAAGGAGGTACCCTCATCATCGCCGACCTGACCGGAAAGGAAATCCTGCGGCTGACCAATGACACCGCCCCCTTCGAAAAGCTGGGAACAGGCTTCTACCGTGTCAGTCTGAAGACCTCTGACGGAAAGATCCACCTTCTCGGTACTATCCTACGATAAAATCAGGAAACATGATGGTTTTCCGCAAAACATTCGCTACTTTTGCACATTATTAGAGAAAAAGAATATAATTATAATCTACTATCTTATGAGTAACCAACGATATATGCAACGCGGCGTTTCCGCCTCCAAAGAAGATGTGCATAACGCTATCAAGAACATCGACAAAGGCATTTTCCCCCAGGCCTTCTGCAAGATTATCCCAGATATTCTGGGCGGCGACCCCGAATACTGCAACATCATGCATGCCGACGGCGCCGGTACCAAATCGTCACTGGCCTACCTTTACTGGAAAGAGACGGGCGACCTGTCTGTATGGAAAGGAATCGCACAAGATGCCTTGATTATGAACATCGACGACCTGCTGTGCGTGGGTGCCGTTGACAACATCCTGGTCTCCTCTACCATCGGCCGCAACAAACTGTTGGTGCCGGGCGAAGTCATCTCTGCCATCATCAACGGTACGGACGAACTGCTGGCAGAACTGCGTGAGATGGGAGTCGGCGTATATGCCACCGGTGGAGAGACCGCCGACGTAGGCGACCTGGTCCGGACCATCATTGTCGACTCTACCGTGACCTGCCGCATGAAACGGAGCGACGTCATCAACAACGCCAACATACGTCCGGGAGATGTCATTGTGGGCCTGGCTTCCTACGGACAGGCCACTTACGAAAAGGAATACAACGGCGGAATGGGCAGCAACGGCCTGACCAGTGCACGTCATGACGTGTTCTCCAAATACCTGGCCGAGAAATATCCCGAAAGCTATGACCACGGCGTACCCGCCGAACTGGTGTACAGCGGCGGCCTGCGACTGACCGACAGCGTAGATGGCAGCCCGATTGATGCCGGCAAACTGGTGCTGTCGCCCACCCGCACCTATGCTCCGGTGGTCAAGAAACTGCTGGACGCCCTGCGTCCACAGATACACGGCATGGTGCACTGCTCGGGCGGGGCACAGACCAAAGTGCTGCATTTCGTGGGCGACAACTGCCGGGTGGTCAAAGACCATCTTTTCCCGGTTCCCCCCTTGTTCCGCACCATCAAGGAGCAAAGCGGCACCGAGTGGGACGAGATGTACAAGGTCTTCAACATGGGCCACCGCCTGGAGGTCTATCTCTCTCCCGAATATGCCGAAGAGGTCATTGCCATCTCGAAGAGCTTCAACATCGACGCACAGGTGATAGGACGTATCGAGGAAAGCGACCACAAGGAACTCATCATCCGGTCGGAGTTCGGCGAGTTCACCTACTGATTTATCCTTGGTTGCACATGGCGGAAAACACGTTATTAGAGAAACTGGACGGGCTGGTGGCAAGGTTCGAGGAAGTGTCGACCCTTATCACCGACCCTGCTGTCATTGCCGATCAGAAACGGTATGTCAAGCTGACCAAGGAATACAAGGAACTGGGCGACCTGATGAAGGCCCGCAAGGAATACCTGCAATGCCTGAACGGACTGGAGGAGGCCAAGGCCATGATGGGCGAGAACGACCCCGAGATGAAGGAAATGGCCCGCGAGGAGGCAGCGGCCTGCGAGGCACGCCTGCCCGAGCTGGAGGAAGCCATCAAGCTGCTGCTGATTCCTGCCGACCCGCAGGACGACCGCAACGCCATTCTGGAAATACGAGGAGGAACGGGAGGCGATGAGGCAGCCATCTTCGCCGGTGACCTGTTCCGAATGTACGGCAAGTACTGCGAGTCGAAAGGCTGGAAGCTGGAGGTATCGAGCGCCAATGAAGGAGCTGCCGGAGGTTTCAAGGAAATCATCTGCTCCGTCACGGGCAACAAGGTCTATGGCACCCTGAAATACGAATCAGGCGTACACCGGGTGCAGCGCGTACCGGCCACCGAGACACAGGGACGTGTACATACCTCGGCCGCATCGGTCGCCGTACTGCCCGAAGCAGAGCCCTTTGACGTAGAAATCAATGAAGGCGAAATCAAGTGGGACACGTTCCGGAGCGGCGGTGCCGGCGGACAGAACGTCAACAAGGTGGAATCGGGCGTACGGCTGCGCTACAACTGGAAAAACCCGAACACCGGCATCGTGGAGGAAATCCTGATAGAATGCACTGAAACGCGCGACCAGCCCAAGAACAAGGAACGGGCCCTCTCGCGCCTGCGTACCTTTATCTATGACAAGGAGCACCAGAAGTACATCGACGACATTGCCAGCAAGCGGAAGACGATGGTATCGACGGGCGACCGATCGGCCAAGATACGCACCTACAATTACCCACAGGGACGCATCACCGACCACCGCATCAACTACACCATCTACAACCTGGCGGCGTTTATGGACGGCGATATACAAGACTGCATTGACCACCTGATTGTGGCCGAAAATGCGGAACGACTGAAAGAGAGTGAACTGTAACAACCTAAAATCGAACTCATAAAACAACAAGAAAGATGAACAAGCAAGAATTATTTGAAAACATCAAGCGTAAAAAGTCATTTCTTTGCGTAGGATTGGACACTGATATAAAGAAGATTCCGGAACACCTGCTGAAGGAAGAAGATCCCCTCTTCGCCTTCAACAAGGCCATCATTGACGCCACCGCCCCTTACTGCATTGCCTATAAGCCCAACCTGGCTTTTTATGAAATCATGGGGGTAAAGGGCTGGACTGCCTTTGAGAAGACCGTGAACTACCTCAAGTGGAACTATCCCGACCAGTTCATCATTGCCGACGCCAAACGCGGCGACATCGGCAACACGTCGGCCATGTACGCCCGTACTTTCTTCTACGAACTGGACGTCGACGCAGTGACAGTGGCCCCCTATATGGGCGAAGACAGCGTGACACCGTTCCTCACCTACGATGAGAAATGGGTCATCCTGCTGGCACTGACCTCTAACAAGGGCTCGCACGACTTCCAGCTGACGACCGATGCGGAAGGCGAAAGACTGTTCGAGAAAGTGCTGCGCAAGTCACAGGAATGGGCCGACGACCGACAGATGATGTATGTGGTAGGCGCCACACAAGGCCGCATGTTCGAGGATATCCGTCGGGTGGCTCCGGACCATTTCCTGCTGGTACCGGGCATCGGCGCGCAAGGTGGTTCGCTGGAAGAGGTCTGCCAATACGGCATGACGGACCAATGCGGTCTGATTGTCAACTCCAGCCGTGCCATCATCTACGCTGACAAGAGCGAACAGTTTGCCGCCGTGGCCGGCCAAGAAGCACAGAAAGTGCAGCAGCAGATGGAAGCCCAGCTCCAGGCTCACCACCTCATCTGACCACCTTCTTCCCCCCCCTCCAGACCGTCCGAGAACCTGAAAAGAACAGCCCTTTTGTCCTGCCGAACGACAAGGAAAGCCCGAAAAGGGTGCTCGGACAGTCTTCTCCCCGCTTCGTTGAGGGTGTGTCAAAACTCAGCAGTACATATTGAATTGTCATTCTGAATGGAGTGAAGAATCTGAAAACATCCACTTTTCGCTAACAGATTGGCTTTCCCCTTCGGGCCGCCGAACGTTGTTTCTTCGCTTTCGCTCAGAATGACAGACAAGATGACGGATTGACTTTGTTTTGACACACCCTCTTCCTGCCGGCCTGCTTTGCATTTTCATCCTTCCCCGTCGGCCCGAAAACCGCCCATTCCTCCTCCACCTTCCACACTGTTTTGACAGTTTTCTGTCACCTCTATGACAAATATTTGTCATTTTACAAGGTAATCTAAAAAAAATACACTTAATTTGCGGAATTAAGTGCGGAAGGAGCAGATACTGCCTTCCATTATGAATAATCAGCCTATCATTAGGAAGCCAATTAAGAAATTACTAAAACAGATGTAAATATGGAGTTTTCAGCTAAACAAATTGCAGAATATATCCACGGAACCATCATTGGAGACGAGCATGCAACGGTACATACCTTTGCCAAGATAGAAGAAGGGATGCCCGGAGCGCTCTCCTTTCTCTCCAATCCCAAATACACCCATTATATTTATACCACCCAATCTTCCATTGTACTGGTGAACAAGGATTTCGAGCCGGAACAGGAAGTGGCGGCCACCTTGATCAAGGTGGACAACGCTTATGAAAGCCTGGCCAAACTGATGACGCTCTACGAACAGAGCCGGCCCATACGTACGGGCATTGACCCGCTGGCTTATGTGGCACCGACCGCCAAAATAGGCAAAGATGTGTACCTGGCCCCGTTTGCCTGCGTGGGCGACTATGCCGAGATAGGCGACGGAACGGCCCTCCATCCCCACGCCACCGTAGGGAGCCATGCCAAGGTGGGCAGCCACTGCATCCTCTATGCCCATGCCACCGTCTATCACGACTGCCGCATTGGCAACCGTTGCATCCTGCACGCCGGCTCGGTGGTGGGAGCTGACGGATTCGGGTTCGCCCCTACCCCCGAAGGCTTCGAGAAAATCCCCCAAATAGGTATCGCCGTTCTGGAAGACGATGTGGAGATTGGCGCCAACACATGCATTGACCGCGCCACAATGGGAGCCACCCTCCTGCACAAAGGGGTCAAGCTGGACAACCTGATTCAGGTGGCACACAACGTGGAGATCGGCAGCCATACGGTCATCGCCTCGCAAACCGGCATTGCCGGCTCCGCCAAAATGGGCGAATGGTGTATGGTGGGCGGACAGGTAGGTGTGGCCGGCCACATCAAAGTGGGCAACCATGTCACCATCGGCGCCCAATCGGGCATACCGGGCAATGTGAAAGACAACACTACCCTGATGGGGTATCCAGCCATTGACCCCAAACAGTTCGCACGGTCGGCCGCCATCTATAAGAAACTGCCCGAGATGTACACCGAACTGGGCCGGCTGCAGAAAGAAATAGAAGAATTAAAGCAACAACTTAACAAATAAACAATCCATGTTGAAACAACAGACACTTAAAGGCAGTTTTACACTGAACGGCAAAGGGCTTCACACGGGTGTGAGACTCACCGTGACTTTCAATCCTGCCCCGGAACATCACGGATACAAAATCCAGCGCATCGACCTGGACGACCAACCCATCATCGATGCCGTGGCAGAGAATGTCGTTGACACCCAGCGGGGCACCGTACTGGCCAAGAACGGAGTCAAAGTCAGCACAGTAGAACACGCGCTGGCCGCCCTCTATGCAGCCGGCATCGACAACTGCCTGATTCAGGTGAACGGACCGGAATTCCCCATCTTGGACGGAAGTGCCAAATTCTATGTGGAAGGCATCGGGCGAGTAGGCATCGAAGAGCAGAACGCCCCCAAAGATTTCTATATCATCAAGTCAAAGATAGAATTCCGCGATGAAAAAACCGGTTCGTCCATCCTGGTATTGCCGGACGAGAATTTCAGCATCAACACGCTGATTTCCTACAACTCGCAGATTCTGGACAACCAATATGCCACACTGGAGAACATGGAAGATTTTCCGAAGGAGATAGCATCGGCCCGCACGTTTGTCTTTGTCCGCGAAATTGAGCCACTGCTCAACGCCGGCCTCATCAAAGGAGGCGACTTGGACAATGCCATCGTCATCTACGAGAAGCCAATGACGCAGGAGAGCTTCGACAAGCTGGCCGACGTCATGGGCGTGCCCCACATGGATGCCTCCCACCTGGGCTACATCAACCATGTGCCTTTGGTATGGCCCAACGAACCCGCCCGCCACAAGCTGCTGGACATCATCGGCGACATGGCCCTGATTGGCAAACCCATCAAAGGACGCATCATCGCCACCCGGCCGGGACACACCATCAACAACAAGTTCGCCCGCCAGATGCGGAAAGAAATCCGCCTGCATGAGATACAAGCCCCTACTTATAACTGCACCGAGGCCCCCATCATGGATGTCAACCGCATCCGCGAGCTCCTGCCGCACCGCTATCCGTTCCAGTTAGTGGACAAGGTCATCGAAATCGGTGCCAACTATATTGTGGGGGTCAAGAACGTCACCTCCAACGAGCCTTTCTTCCAAGGACATTTCCCGACAGAGCCTGTCATGCCCGGTGTCCTGCAAATCGAAGCCATGGCACAAGTCGGAGGCTTGTTGGTGCTCAACTCCATTGAGGAGCCCGAGAAATACTCCACGTACTTCCTGAAGATTGACGGTGTGAAATTCCGCCAGAAAGTCGTACCGGGCGACACCCTGCTGTTCCGGGTAGAACTGATGGCCCCCATCCGGCGCGGCATTTCCACCATGAAAGGATATGTTTTCGTAGGAGAGAAAATAGTCTGCGAAGCCGAATTCATGGCTCAAATCGTAAAAAACAAACAATGAATATGATCAGTCCTTTAGCCTATATCCACCCCGAAGCCAAAATCGGCGAGAACGTAGAAATCGGTCCGTTTGTCTACATTGACAAGAATGTGGTCATCGGTGACAACAATCTCATCATGCCCAACGCCAACCTGCTGAGCGGAACGCGCATCGGCAACGGCAACCGCATTTTCCCGGGAGCCGTTATCGGGGCCATTCCGCAAGACTTGAAATTCAAGGGAGAAGAGACCACAGCCGAGATAGGAGACAACAACACCATCCGTGAAAACGTCACCATCAACCGGGGAACCGCCGCCAAGGGAAAGACGGTGGTAGGCAACAACAACCTGCTGATGGAAGGCGTACACGTGGCGCACGACACCCACGTAGGCAACGGATGCATTATCGGCAACTCCACCAAAATGGCCGGCGAAGTAATCATTGACGACAATGCCATCGTCAGTGCCAATGTGCTGATGCACCAGTTCTGCCGTGTGGGTGGCTACGTCATGATTCAAGGCGGATGCCGGTTCAGCAAGGATATCCCCCCTTACATCATTGCAGGACGCGAGCCCATCGCCTACAGCGGCATCAACATCATCGGCCTGCGCCGTCGTGGCTTCTCCAACGAACTGATTGAGAACATCCACAACACCTACCGCCTCATCTACAACAGCGGAAAAAATGTCAGCGACGCCCTGATACAGGTACGCGAGGAGATTCCCATGAGTCCCGAAATCGAATACATCCTGTCTTTTATCGAAAATTCGGAAAGAGGGATTCTACGATAACGGTTTTTTTTATAACTTCGCCCCCATCAAAAAAACTAATTAAAGCGAACTATGGTTTATAAATTCAGAATTATATCGGACGAGGTCGACGACTTCCTGCGGGAAATAAAAATAGATTCAGAAGCCTCCTTCTACGAGTTGCACGAGGCCATTCTGAAATCGACAGGCTACAAAGACGACCAGATGACTTCTTTCTTCATCTGCGATGACGACTGGGAAAAGGAAACGGAAATCACACTCGAAGACATGGGCGGCGGCAGCTCGGACGAAGACACCTTCGTCATGAAAGAAACACCGCTGAACGAACTGCTCGAAGACGAGAAGCAGAAGCTGATATACGTGTTCGACCCGCTGGCCGAACGGGTATTCTTCATCGAATTGTCCGAAATCATCACCGGCAAAGACCTCCCGGCAGCCGTCATCTCACGCAAGGAAGGCAATCCTCCGCAACAGACCGTCGACTTCGACGAACAGATGATTGCCAACCCCACCCTGGACCTGGACGAAGACTTCTACGGAGACCAGGACTTCAATGAAGATGACCTGGACGGAGAAGGATTCGACTTCAACGAAGGCAACCCGTACGAACAAGACAATTACTGACCCACCCCCATCTCTTTGCAAAGGACACAGACTCCAACCCCGCAGAGGCAGCCACCGGAGCGGCTTTTTCCAGGAGGCCTGCCCCGCGGCAGAACGCCGTCGGGTGGGATTTGTGCCCTTTTCTGCTGCTAACCTCTTGCCATCATGACAGCCCAACGACCTACGCTCATCGTCCTGCTGGGACCGACAGGCATCGGGAAGACCGAGCTCAGCCTGGAAATCGCCGAACAACTGCATACAGAAATCATCTCGGCCGATTCGCGCCAACTCTTCGCGGGACTTCCCATCGGGACAGCCGCCCCTACTCCCGAACAACAGGCCAGGGTCAGACACCATTTCGTAGGGACCCTCCAACTGACCGACTATTATAGCGCAGCCGAATATGAAGCCGCAGTCATGAAGACACTGGAGCAACTGTTCCGGCACCATCCGGCCGTCGTGCTGACCGGAGGCTCCATGATGTATATTGATGTGGTCTGCCATGGTATCGACGACATCCCGACCGTAGACAACGAGACCCGGCAATACATACAGGAACGGCTGGCCACCGAAGGGCTCGAACCGCTCTGTCAGGAGCTGAAACTGCTGGACCCGGAATACTACCGGCGGGCAGATCTGAAGAACGGGAAAAGGGTGGCGCACGCCCTCGAAATCTGCTATATGACCGGCAAACCCTACTCCTCGTTCTGCACCCGCACGAAAAAAGAACGTCCTTTCCATATCCTGAAGATAGGGCTGCAGCGGGAACGGGCCGAACTCTATGACCGCATCAACCGGCGGGTGGATGCCATGATGGCGGCGGGCCTGCTCGAAGAGGCACGCCGCGTCTATCCCTACCGTCAGTTGAACGCCCTCAACACGGTGGGCTACAAAGAACTGTTCCAGTATTTCGACGGCACGTGGGAGCTGCCCTTTGCCCTTGAGAAAATCAAGCAGAACTCGCGCATCTACTCACGCAAGCAAATGACGTGGTTCAAGCGCGACCCGGACATCCACTGGTTCCACCCCGACCAAAAAGAGGCCATCCTGCAGCTTATCCGCCAATACACGGACTCCACCTGCTGACGGCCCTTACGCCTCACCCGTCAGTAGATATTCCTTGCGGAACATATCCAGGAACAGCAAGAACAGCGAGACGAGCAGCGGACCGAAAATAATCCCCATAAAGCCAAACAACGGCAATCCGGCCACCACCCCGAAAATGGTAATGAGCGGGTGGATGTCCGCCATCCGTTTCTGAAGCATAAACCGTATCAGATTGTCGCATTGCGAGACGATGATACCGCCATACCCCAATAGGATGACAGCGTCTAGCCAATCGCCCACCACAGCCAGATAGGCCACTACCGGCAGCCAGATAATCGCTGTCCCTACCAGGGGGATGATAGAAGCGAAACCGGTCAGCATAGCGGTCAGGATGGGGTTGGGCGCATGACAAAGCCAATAACCTCCCAACGATATCAGTCCCTGGATAATGGCCAGCAGCGGGATGCCAATGGCATTGGAACGGACAATCAGCTCCACTTCGGTCAGCACCTCCCGCTTGTATTTCTCTTTGAACGGCAGGATCGTGAACACATAATCCTCCATACACTTCCCACCAAACAGCATGAAGAACAGCAGCATGATGGCCACCCCCAGGTTCACGACCAAATCGCTCACCCCAGCCATCACGGTCTGCCCCACCAAGGAGGCCTGTTTCACGAAGAAAGCCATACTGCTTTCTGACAGGACATCAAAACCCGTCTTTTCCTTGATGAACTCCACGACCTGGCTGGCCGGCTGTATGATGGTCGCCGTATTCAGGTGCAGTCCTGAAAGCTGGCTGACAATGGCCCACACAAACAGCGACACCGGCACGAGCAGGAACAGTGTCACCCCGATGGTGACCATCCACACCGCCCACGTGCGGTTGATACGCTTCTGGAGCTGCCCTGCCGGCTTCCGCAACAATATATATAAGGTGAAACCTCCTAAAATGCCGTTCATGAAAGGCTGTGCCTGCTTGAAAAGCAGGTAGCCCAACCCGACAATCAGCACTACCAATGAATATTTCCAATACGACTCTTTCATGACTTTACAGTTTTCAGTATTTCCAGATATGTTTTTTTGCCTCTCACCTTACATTGCCAGACAAGGCTGCACGGCAGCCGTTCGGGCAAGGTATCGGTGACAGCCAGCCGCCTGTTTTCCTCACGCACCTCCCGATACCGATAATCACGCAGGTGTCTGAAGTCGCGCCAAGCCCGGCAGACGGCCTTGGTGTTCGCCCACTCCCCCTTCAACAGAAAGACCACCGCCGCCAGCAGGTCCAGTCCTGCCCGTACGCGCATCACTGACGCCAGTTCGGCCGACGGCAGGTTCTTGTAGAGCATCAGCAGGTTGTTGCGGAAGTTCAGATAGGTCTTCCGCGGACTCGGCTTCAGGGTAGCGGCCCCCACATGATAGACACTACTGAAAGGCAGGCACACCACCATCCGGCCACGGATGCGCAGACGCCAGCACAAATCAATCTCTTCCATGTGGGCAAAAAACTCACCGTCCAGTCCGCCGGCCTCCAAGTAAGCCTGGCGGCGTATCAGCATCGCAGCTCCCGAGGCCCACAACACCGGCACCACCGTATCATAACGCCCGTCATCCCGCTCCAGATGGTCAAAAACACGCCCCCGGCAGAAAGGGTAGCCATACTTGTCCATGAAACCGCCCGCCGCACCGGCATATTCGAAACAGTCACGCCGGTCATACGACAACAGCTTGGGCTGGCAAGCCGCCACCTGCGGATGAGCATCCATATAGGCCACCATGGGTGCCAACCAATTCGGAGTAACCTCCACATCGCTGTTGAGCAGCACCACATATTCGGCCTCCACCGCACCGACCGCACGGTTGTAGCCCTCGGCAAAACCGTAGTTAACGCCCAGTCGCAAGAGCCGCACCTCGGGAAACTCCTGCTCCACCGTCGTGCAAGAGGCATCCGTCGACCCGTTGTCGGCCACCCACACCTCCGCCCCTTCCATGCGGGAATACTCCAGCACCGAAGGCAAAAAGCGGCGGAGCATGGCTGCCCCGTTCCAGTTCAGAATGATGACGGCAACCTTCTTCATGGCAGTATCTCAGCTTGCAAGGCAGTACACCCGGCGTTGAAGCCGCCCAGCCGCATACGCACCAGACGGTTGTCCCACTCATTGTTGCGCTCCACCTCCACACGGATATAGTTGTCCGTAAACCCGTGCATGGGGGCTCCCTCCTTGGCATGTTCCAGCAAGACGGTCTTCACTTGCCCGATATGCCGACGGTAGAAAGCCTGTGTCTTCTGGTCCGACAAGGCCAGCAGCCGCTGGCTGCGCTCATGTTTCTCCTCGGGTGTCACGCTATGCGCTATCTTCAACGCCTGTGTGCCCGGCCGCTCGGAATAGCTGAAGACATGCAGCTGCGTGATGTCCAGCCCTTCGATGAAGCGGTAGCTGTCTTCAAAATAGGCAGGAAGCTCTCCTCTCGTCCCGACAATCACATCCACCCCGATAAAGGCATCGGGCATCTGTGTCTTGATTTCCCTGACTTTTGCAGCGAACAAGGCCGTGTCGTAACGGCGGCGCATCAAGCGGAGCACATCATCGCTGCCCGACTGCAAGGGGATGTGGAAATGAGGCATGAACCGCCGGGAGTCTGCCACGAAAGCAATGATGTCATCGGTCAGCAGATTGGGCTCGATAGACGAGATACGATACCGCTCGATACCCTCCACATTGTCCAACGCCTTCACCAACTCCAGAAAAGTCTCACCGGTCGACTTGCCGAAATCTCCTGTATTGACACCTGTAATCACAATTTCCTTCCCTCCCTCGGCGGCCACCCGTTCGGCCTGCCGCACCATGTCGGCAATGCTGCCGTTACGGCTGCGGCCTCGTGCGAACGGAATCGTGCAATAGGAACAGAAGTAATCGCACCCATCCTGCACCTTCAGGAAATAGCGTGTACGGTCTCCCCGCTCACACGAAGGGGCGAAGACACGTATGTCCTTCATGGCCGTAGTGATGGCCACTCCGTGGGCCCGCTTCTGCATATCTCCCAGATAACTGGGCAAATCGGCCTTCTGCTCGGCACCGAGCACCAAGTCCACCCCTTCAATGTCCGCCACCTGTTCCGGCTTGAGCTGGGCATAGCAGCCTGTCACCACGATAAACGCTCCCGGATGCTCCTTCCGCAAGCGGTGGATGGCCTGCCGGCATTTCTTGTCGGCCACTTCCGTCACCGAACACGTATTGACAATGCAAAGGTCGGCCACTTCGCCGGGACGGGCGGTCCGTACACCGGCTTCCTTCAGCGCCTTGCCGATGGAAGAAGTTTCCGAAAAGTTCAGCTTGCAGCCCAACGTATAATAAACGGCCTTCTTGTCTTGGAAAACAGTCGTATCTATCATTTTCATCTATCCTGTTGGTTAGTGGCCACAAAGTTACGCAATATTCTCCGAATGACGCTTGGGAGCAAAATTTAGTTTGAATTTTTTTAGATTCCTCTTCTCGTAAAGCTATATTTTCACAATGTTAAAAATGCAGCCCTAAATATGCCCTACAACATACTCTGAAGGCGTTTTCAGCAAATAAACATGTTTAAAATCATATTTTCGACGAAAAAAGTCCCTGAAAAGAGAACAACGTATCTAAAAAGTCCTTATCTTTGCAGCGTTTTAAGAGAACAACATAAGTATTACAGATTAAAAAAGCAAAGAAAATGAAAAAATTGGTATTTTTGTTCGTAGCATTCGCTGCTGTATCTTTCGCATCTTGTGGCAACAAAGCAGCTAACACTGAAGCAACTGCTGATACTGCAGCAGTAGAAAACGTTGTAGTAGAAGAAGCTGCTCCCGTAGCTGATTCTTGCTGCGCAGCTGCTTGCGATTCTGCAAAAGCTGAATAATCTACTCGAACATTTGAGAGAATTGAAAGTCTGTAGCCAGCCTACAGACTTTTTTTATGCGCTTATGCGGGCCAACCTATCCACTTACTCACAAAAGAGGGTGGACCAAGTTACCAGTACCAGTAGACCGGTACTGGGAGTTTAGTTCACTTGTACTGGAGTTTATACTCTTTTCAACTGCCATTTATACTCATTGACACGGGCAGAGGTATCCATTGGCTGCCGTTCCGCTACCGGCAAACGTTTCTAAGACACCCTATATTCCCGGCATTGGGAAGACCAGACAAAAAAAATACCCCGCCAGAACGATGCCTGACGGGGACTTTATCAAGTATTTACAGATACAATTTAAGCTTCTTCTGCCACTACCTCGAAAGGAATTTCTACAGAAACTTCCTTGTGAAGTTTTACGATTGCCTTGTAGTTTCCGACTTCTTTCACCTGTTCTTTCACTACAATAATCTTGCGGTCAATGTTGTGACCCAACTTGGCCAATTCTTCTGCAATCTGGATATTGCCTACAGAACCATAGATGGCACCAGTTGCGCTCACCTTGGTGGCAATCTTCAAAGATACCTCTTTCAGTGACTCAGCCACAGCTTCGGCATCCTTCTTGATCTTTTCCAGTTTGTGGGCACGCTGCTTCAGTTCTTCAGCCAACATTTTCTTGGCAGCCGGAGATGCGATGACAGCCTTGCCAGTCGGAATAAGATAGTTACGGCCATAACCAGACTTCACGGTTACAATATCATTCTTGTAGCCCAAGTTTGCTACGTCTTCTTTCAAAATCAGTTCCATACACTTATTCCTCCTTATTATTTCATCATATCAGTTACGAAAGGCAGCAATGCCAAGTGACGGGCTCTCTTGACAGCTTGTGCAATACGACGCTGGAACTTCAGAGAAGTACCGGTGATGCGACGCGGAAGGATCTTACCCTGTTCGTTCAAGAATTTCTTCAGGAATTCAGGGTCCTTGTAATCGATATACTTAATACCACTCTTTTTGAAACGGCAGTATTTTTTCTTCTTCACGTCTACTGAAGGCGGAGTCAAATATCTGATTTCTGATTGTTGCTGTGCCATGATTAGTTTTCCTCCTTTTTAGTTGATTTTACATTTCTTCTCTTAGCAGCATATTCTGCGGCATACTTATCCATCTTGAAAGTCAAGAAACGGATGACGCGTTCGTCACGACGGAAGTTCACTTCCAGAGTAGCGATAACTGACGGTTCTGCCTTGAATTCAATCAGCTGGTAGAAACCGGTAGATTTCTTCTGGATAGGATAAGCCAGTTTCTTCAATCCCCAGTTTTCCTCATTGATGATCTCAGCCCCCTCATTGGTAAGGATAGCCTTGAACTTCTCTACCGCTTCCTTCATCTGTACATCAGACAAAACGGGAGTTAAAATGAAAACGGTTTCGTATTGATTCATACTATTCGTTGGTTAAATTTATAAATGATTTATTTTTTAAATGCGGCGCAAAGGTACAACTTTATCTGAATACCACAAACATTTATCCGCTTTTTCTCTGATAAAGAATGTTATTTATCCGCCCTAAAAGCATAATCTCACAAAAGAATCGTATCTTTGCAAAGCAGTCATCACAAAAAACATCATCGAATGATAGAACAATTTGATTTTGACATCCAGCTCATATTCGCCATCCTGAACGGGAAGGTATCGGCAGCCATCAACAGGAAACTGAGCCGGAACTTCCGGCTGAACGGTGTCGACATCACGCCCGAACAGTGGACGGTCCTGCTTTTCCTGTGGGAGAAAGACGGGGTCACCCAACAGGAACTGTGCAACGCCACCTTCAAGGACAAGCCCAGCATGACCCGACTGATTGACAATATGGAGAAACTGCATTTGGTGGTGCGCATCTCGGACAAACGCGACCGGCGCATCAACCTGGTGCATCTCACCAAGACTGGCAAAGACCTCGAAGCGAAGGCGCGCTTCATCGCCAACAAGACACTCAAGGAAGCGCTCCACGGGCTGACGCTCGAAGAACTGCGCATCAGCCAGGAAACGCTCAGAAAAGTATTCACCAATACCAAATCATAGGGTGAATTAGTAAAAAAATGCAGGAGTAACCCACGGATTTATGCATTTTTTCGCTGAATTATTTTTTTGATACAAGAATTATGCTTTTCTTTGCAAGTAAGATATGCGCAGGCACGCACTTGAAAAGAATATAATAAACCATTAAATAGAAGACACACATGAAAAGCTTATTGAAGTATTTAGGAGTGATTTTGGTTATCCTCGGTGCAGTCATTCTGATTGCATGTTTTGCAACAGGCAATGTCAATGACAACTCAGTATTGGGCAGCTCAATGGTATTGATTATCTTGGGTCTGATTGCCTATATCGTATTGAACAAGCGCATCACCGACTGACACCCACTCCCCACCATTATCGCCTATCGGCAAGGGAACAAGAAAAGGCTGCCCTTTGAATCTTGATTCATCGGGGCAGCCTCTTCTTTTGAGGGTCGGGAGCGCCTTTCTCCCGTCATTCTTCGGGTTCAGGCGTAATGAGCTTGTAGCCCTTGCCGTGGATATTGATGATTTCAATCGAGTCATCGGCCCTGAGATGCTTGCGCAGCTTGGTGATGTACACGTCCATGCTACGGGCGTTGAAATAGTTGTCGTCAATCCAGATGGTCTTCAGCGCAAAGTCACGCTGGAGAATCTCGTTGGCATGGGCGCAGAGCAGGCCCAACAGTTCAGACTCCTTCGTGGTGAGCTTGGTCTGCTTGTCGCCGATGGTAAGAATCTGCTTCTGCGTGTCGAACGTGAAACGGCCTATCTTGTACATATTGCTTTCTTTCGAACGCTTGCCTCTCACCCTTCGCAGGATGGCCTCGATACGGAAGGTCAGCTCTTCCATGGAGAACGGCTTGGTGATATAATCGTCCGCACCTATCTTGAAGCCCTCCAGGATATCCTCCTTCAGCGTCTTGGCTGTCAGGAAAATGATGGGTATCTCCGCATTGGCCTGACGGATTTCCTGCGCCAGCGTGAAGCCGTCTTTTTTGGGCATCATGACATCCAGCACACACAAATCGAATTTATTCTTCAGGAAAGACTTGTACCCGGCTTCCCCATCCGGACAAAGTTCGGCAGAATAACCTTTTGCCTGCAGATACTCTCTCAACAGCATGCCAAGATTCTCATCATCCTCGCACAGCAAAATTCGCAATTTCTCTTCCATATCACTCTTCTTTAAATAACGGTAATACAATTATAAATTTCGTTCCCACGTTCAGGTCGCTCTCGGCACGAATCGTCCCCTTATGATCCTGGATGATTTTCTTCACGTAAGCCAGTCCGAGGCCGAACCCTTTCACGTCATGCAGGTTGCCGGTATGCACCCGATAGAACTTCTCGAATATCTTCTTCAGATTCTCCTTCTTGATGCCGATGCCATTGTCCTCAATAGAGATATACAGCTTGCCGTTTTCGTTCCAGGTGCGCACCTTCAGCCAAATATTCACATCGGGCTTCTTGTACTTCATGGCATTGTCCAGCAGGTTGAAAATCACATTGGTGAAATGCATCTCATCGACAAACACAAACGGGTCGTCCGCGTCGAGCAACACTTCCAGCTGCCCCTGGCTGTTTTCCACTTTCAGCCGGAAGGTATTGGTCACATTATATATCAGTTCGTTCGCATCCAGCTCCTTCATCTTCAGCGTCGCCTTCTGGCGTTCGAACATGGACATCTGCAACACCTTCTCTACCTGGAAGCGCAGGCGTTTCGTCTCGTCATTGATGACCCCCGAGATGTGCTTGAACATGGCGGGCGATTTCCCCACCGAAGGGTCGTTCAGCATCTGTGCCGCCAGCGAGATGGTGGAGATCGGTGTCTTGAACTCATGCGTCATGTTGTTGATGAAATCATTCTTGATTTCCGTCAGCTTCTTCTGCCTGAAAATGATGTAGATGGTGAAGATGAACGTCACCAGCAGCACCAGCGTGAAGACAAGCGATGGTATCATGAAGCGCACCGAGCTGAAGATGTAGCTGTTGATGGTAGGAAAAAACACATTGACGAACCCCATCTTGGCCGGAGGGTCTTTCTCAAACAACAGCCGCGAATAGACCTTCTCGTTGCTGTACACATAATCCGAACACCGATAGACTTCCTTTCCGTTCCGGTCGGTCACCGAGAAATGGTAAGGGATGTCCACCCCATTGTTCAGCAGTTCGGCCTTCAGAAAATGATTCAGCTGGTTGAAATTGACCCGGTCCTTCAAGGGCTTGTCACTCGCCGTATAGAGCATGTTGTAGACCACCTCGTCCAGCAAAGCCCGCTGGTAGATGTACCGCTCCTTCAGGATTTCCTGCAACGCATGGGCGGTCTGGGGAATGTTTTTCCCGGTCGAGATAATCACTTTCGGCACACTCGACGGACGTTTGGTGAAGGTCTTCAGTTCGAACGTGGAATATGACGAACCTCCCTGGTCCACCTTCATCGTGTAGCGGTGTTGCTCTACCAGCTCCTCCCGGTCCGGAGTCCGGAGGTCTTGTCCGGGCATCAGCCCTGCCGGATGCGTGGTGGCCATGTCCTGCTCCAGATAGCGCTTCGTCTCCACCAGCTCAAGGTTATGTACCGCCTGTGCCAAGCTGCGCCCTACGTTTTCTTCAAACTGCTCCTTGCGCATCTTGACCATCTCTTCGATGTAGCTCACCTGCAAGTACAGCAGACTGAGGAACGAGAGACCCATTACCACTCCTAATATCCAAATAGTTGACTTCTTCATGGAGGCAAATTTAACAACCTATTTCCTAATTGTGGCTATCATTAACAAGTTTTGCACCGCAATTTGTCTTGATTTAACCAAACCGACTGTTGAACTTATCAATTTTACACCTACAATCCTGCATATACCCTGCTGGATTGCAAAAATAATCAAATTTTAATGTAACAACAAACGAAGCGGGGAAATTGTTCGACCGTCGCCGCCTGAAACAGGGCGGCCCCCTAAAAAGCCACCGGGACACAGCGGCGCATTGTCTGCAAACAATCACACGCTGTATCCCGGTGGCGTTGTCTTCCCTCCAGAGGCAGGGACTTAAGCTTCGGCTTTCTCCTGTTCCTCGAAGTCCTTCATCAGCTTGGCCTGTACATCCATCGGTACCAGCTCATAGCTGGCAAAACGCATGATGAACGAGGCCCGTCCGCCCGTCAAGGAACTCAAGGCAGTGGAATAGTTCGACATTTCCTTCAAAGGCACTTTAGCCACCAGCTTCTCGTAACCTTTCTCGCTGCTCATACCCATAATCATGCCACGACGACCCTGCATGTCGCTCATCACGTCGCCCAACTTGTCACTGGGGACGAAGACTTCCACATCATAGATGGGCTCCAGAATCTTCGGACCGGCGTTCTTGAAGGCCTCGCTGAAAGCGTTGCGACCGGCCAGCATGAAGGAGATTTCATTGGAATCTACCGGGTGCATCTTGCCGTCGTAGACAATGACACGGACATCACGGGCATACGAACCGGTGAGCGGTCCCTGCTCCATACGGCTCATGATACCTTTCAGGATGGCCGGCATGAAGCGCGCGTCAATGGCACCGCCCACGACACAATTGACGAACACCAGCTTGCCGCCCCATTCCAAATCAATGGTTTCCATGCCCTTCACGTTCATCTTGAATTCCTGGCCGTTGAACTTATAGGTATCGGGATCGGGCATACCCTCGTAGTAAGGCTCGATGATGAGGTGCACTTCGCCAAACTGGCCGGCACCGCCCGACTGTTTCTTATGACGATAGTCGGCACGGGCAGACTTGGTGATGGTCTCACGATACGGAATCTTCGGTTCGAGGTATTGTACCTGCAGTTTCTCGTTGTTTTCCAGACGCCATTTCAAGGTACGGAGATGGAATTCGCCCTGTCCGTGTACCAGAATCTGCTTCAGTTCCTTTGACTGCTCTACCACCCACGTCGGGTCTTCCTCGCGCATACGGTTGAGCACCGCCATCATCTTTTCGGTTTCCGACTCATTGACAGCCTTGATGGCACGGGTATATTTGGGGTTCGGATATTTAATGAAATTGAAACGGTTCTCGCAGTCCTTGCCGTTGAGCGTGTTGCCCGTCTTCACATCCTTGAGCTTCACCGTACAACCGATATCACCGGCACGCAGCTCCTCTACCTTCTCACGGATAGCGCCGGCGCACACATACAGCTGTGCCATACGCTCTTTCGAACCGCGGTCGGCATTCGACAGGTCATCTCCTTCGTGCACCACGCCACTCATCACCTTGAAATACTGCACATCGCCGATATGCGGCTCAACAGCGGTCTTGAAGAAGTACAGCGAAGCCGGTCCGTTCGGGTCGGGCACCACCACTTCGCCGCGTGTGTTGTGCACCTTCGGCATTTCGTCTACAAACGGCACCACATTGCCCAGGAACTCCATCAGTCGGCGTACGCCCATGTCCTTGCCGGCGCATACGCAGAACACGGGGAATATGCCTCGTGCCACGAGTCCCTTACGGATACCCTCACGCATCTCGTCTTCGGTCAGCGATTCGGATTCGAAGAATTTCTCCATCAGGGTCTCATCGTGTTCGGCAGCCGCTTCCACCAGGGCCTTGTGCCACTCCTGAGCCTTGTCCATTTCCTCTTCGGGGATGTCTTCAATGGTCGGCTCGCCGCCTTCCGGTCCCCAAGAATATTTCTTCATCAAAAGCACATCAATCAATGCGTTGAAACCCGGCCCGGTGGTCAGCGGATATTGTACAGGCACCACTTTCGAGCCGTAGTTTTCCTTCAGCTGCTCCAGCACCCGGTCGTAATCGCATTTCTCGCTATCCAGCTGGTTCACTAAGAAGATGACCGGCTTGCCCAGTTTCTCCGTATAACGGAAATGGTTCTGCGTACCCACCTCAGGCCCATACTGGCTGTTGAGGAGCAGGATGGCAGTATCCGTCACGTTCAATGCAGTAATAGCGGCCCCCACGAAATCGTCACTTCCCGGACAGTCGATGATGTTCAGTTTCTTTCCATTCCACTCTACATGATAAACGGTAGAGAAAACAGAGTAACCATACTCCTGCTCTACCGGGAAATAATCGCTGACAGTGTTTTTGGCAGTAATTCTGCCGCGACGTTTTATGATACCACTCTCATAGAGCAAGGCTTCCGTGAGAGTGGTTTTACCTGATCCGTCATTGCCAAGGAGCGCAATGTTTTTGATTTCGTTAGTCTGATATACTTTCATGGTATTCCGAGATTTAATTAGTTACAAAAGGATATGCTTCTCATATCTCTTCGAATGAGTGCGCAAATTAGACAATTAAACCGAAATTAGCAACTGTAAAAACTATGTTTTAGGGCAGCCCCATAGCAGTACGGCAAAAAATGGCTACTTTTGTCCATGAAAACATAGATTGTATGGCTGGCATTTATCTACATATCCCTTTCTGCAAACGGCGTTGCCTTTACTGCGACTTCTACTCCACCACCGAGGGGCGCCTGAGGGGCGCCTATATCCGTGCGCTCTGCCGGGAGCTGGCGGACCGGAAGGACTACCTGCACGGCGAACCGGTGGAGACCCTCTACTTTGGAGGGGGCACTCCCTCCCAACTGCTCCCAGAGGACTTCCGGAAGCTCTTCGACACCCTCTACCAGCTGTACGACATCGACCCCAACGCCGAAATCACCCTGGAAGCCAACCCCGATGACCTGACCGAGGCCTACATCGGGCAACTGGCCGACCTGCCATTCAACCGGCTGAGCATCGGCATACAGACCTTTGATGAAGGGCTGCTGCAGACCCTGAACCGCCGCCATACGGCCGCACAGGCCGTAACGGCTTTCCACCACTGCCGCCAAGCCGGGTTCGGCAACATCAGCATCGACCTGATGTACGGACTGCCGGACGAAACCGAGGAACAATGGCAACACGACCTGGAGACGGCCACCGCACTGCGACCGGAACACATTTCGGCCTATCACCTTATTTATGAGGAGGGGACTCCCCTCTGGCAGCTGCGCGAGGCCCACCGGGTGACTGAAGCCAACGAGGAGCTGAGCCTGGCGATGTTCACCCGCCTGATGCGCCACCTGCGGCAGAACGGCTACGAGCACTACGAAATCTCCAACTTCTGCCTGCCAGGATGCCACTCCCGCCACAATTCGAGTTACTGGACCGGCCAGCACTACTTGGGATGCGGCCCGTCGGCCCACTCCTACGACGGCAACACCCGCCGGTGGAATGTGTCGTCACTCAGCGAGTACCTCACCTCGGTGCAGCAGGGACGTCCCTTCCACGAGACCGAGACGCTGGACCTCCCCACCCGTTACAACGACTTCATCATCACCTCCCTGCGGACCTGCTGGGGGCTGTCGCTCCAGCAGCTGAGATGCCGCTTCGGCACCCGTCTGTACGACTACTGCCTGAAGATGGCGGCTCCCCACATCGCCCGGGGACATCTGACAAAAAAAGATGAAGATGTCCTGGTCCTGACGGAACAAGGCATCTTCATCTCTGATGGCATTATGAGCGACCTGCTCTGGGTAGAATGACCCCCGAGCCTATCGGGCCAGGCTGTACACCACGTCCATCACCTGCTTGCCCAGCTCATCGGCAGCCTCCATCGTGGCGGCTTCCGAGTAGACACGGATAATGGGTTCGGTATTGCTCTTACGCAGGTGTACCCACTTGTCGGGGAAATCAATCTTCACCCCGTCGATATCGTTGATTTCCTCGTCCTTGTAGAGTTCCTTCACCTTGACAAGGATGGCGTCCACATCCGTTTCGGGAGTCAGGTCTATCCGGTTCTTGGCGATGCAGTAATTGGGATAAGTGGCACGCAGCTCGCTCACCTTCTTGCCTTCGTGTGCCAGATGGCTCAAGAACAAGGCAATCCCCACCAGCGCGTCACGTCCGTAGTGCGATGCGGGATAGATGACTCCGCCATTGCCTTCGCCACCGATGACGGCCTGCACCTCTTTCATTTTCGTCACCACATTCACCTCGCCCACGGCCGCTGCCGCATAGGTCTGTCCATACCGGCGGGTGACGTCGCGCAGCGCACGTGTGGAGCTCAGGTTAGAGACGGTATTGCCCGGCGTATGCTTCAGGATATAGTCGGCCACCGTCACCAGTGTGTACTCTTCGCCATACATCTCGCCGTTCTCGCAGATGATGGCCAGCCGGTCTACATCAGGATCGACGACAAACGCCACATCGTTGCCGCCTTTTCTCATCAGTCCCATGATGTCGCCCAAGTTCTTTTCGAGGGGTTCGGGGTTGTGCTGGAAATCACCGGTGGGGTCACAATAGAGTCGCTCCACGTGCGCCACGCCCAGCTGTTCCAGCAATTTGGGCAGGACCAGTCCGCCCACCGAGTTGACACAGTCAATCGCCACCCGGAATCCGGCCTTGCGGATGGCCTCCACATCCACCAGCTTCAACGCCAGCACACTGTCGATGTGCCGCTGGTCGTAGGAAGTGTCTTCCGTATAGGTGCCCAGATGGTCGATGTCGGCAAACTCAAACGCTTCGGCAGCGGCGATGCGCAATACCTCGTTGCCTTCGGCCGCATTCAGGAACTCCCCTTTTTCGTTCAGCAGCTTCAAGGCATTCCACTGCTTCGGGTTATGGCTGGCGGTCAAGATGATGCCGCCGCACGCCTGTTCCATAGTCACGGCCAGCTCGGTGGTCGGCGTAGAGGCCAGCCCGATGTTCACCACATCGAAGCCCATTCCCATCAGCGTACCGCATACCACATTCTTCACCATCTCGCCCGAGACGCGCGCATCGCGTCCCACGACAATCTTGTTGGTCTGCACAGTGGTCGTCTTACGGATCAGCGTCGCGTATGCCGACGTAAACTTCACAATGTCCAACGGATTCAGGCCTTCGCCTGCACGGCCACCGATGGTACCACGGATTCCGGAAATTGATTTGATTAGTGTCATAGTATTCCTTTATTTACCTAAATTATAAGTGATTTCGTAATAAGCGGGATAGACGTAATTGGAGGCATTGTACGAACCGGCACTGTGCGGCACAATGAGCCGGACACGTGCCACGTCGGCAGACGACTGTGTACGCTGCGGACGGAGGTACTTGAGCGGCAACAGCCATCCCGTAGGCACTGAGGCACTGGAGTAGGCGGTGGACATCAGCGAATAGCCCTGGAAGGTGCCCGAAATGCTTCCCGAGCTGATGGTCACCTTATATTCCTCCGGTTCCGACGCATACGTGGAGCTGACGTTCATGTTGGCCAGCAGCGTGTCGCCCACGGCGAACATATCCGTGCGGTCCTGGATGGCCACCTCTGCAAAACGTGACAACACCTGGTAATAGCCGTCCTGGAGCCGCTGGGGAGCTTTTCCCCGCTGAAGGATATTCATATACACGCCCGACTCCTCGAACAACACATATTCGTTGGCGTTGGTCATCGTGTCCTGACTGTAAAACTGCTTCTCGGTAATGACCTTGATGTCCTTGTCCAGGATAAAGGCGTTGATGGCATCGGCCTCCTCCTCCTTATACTCGGCATAGGTCTTGCTGTTGCTACAACCCGGCAGGCAGACCGCCACGGCTACAAAAAGCACTCCTAACAATAGTATCTTCTTCATTTCTATCAAAAATTTCTTGGCAAAAATAATAAAATGCCCTGTTCGTGCCCGGCATACGGGAGTTAAAGGGCGTTAAATGAGCGGGAAAGCCAACCCCTGCCGGCCGATGAAGCCGCACGGCATCAGTTTTTCAACAGTTCCCCCTCATACTTCACGAGTGCCTGGTTCAGCAGCCTCACCGCCTCCTCCATCGGGCCGTACACCTCGCCGCCCGCCGCATTGCGGTGGCCTCCGCCGCCGAAATACTCGGCAGCCACCTGGTTGCACGGGAAGTTGCCCACCGAGCGGAGCGACACCTTGATCATCCCCTTCTCGGCATCCTCGCGCAGGAAGACGGAGAAACAGATGCCCTTCATCTGCAAAGGCAGGTTCACGAACCCTTCGGTATCCCCTTTCACGGAATGAAACCGCGTCAGCTCGTGCTGCTCCAGGGTGATAAGGGCCGTCCGGAACTGTGGGAACACCTGCATCTTCTCATAAAGCACATAGCCCATGAGCCGCAGCCGGCCCTCCGAGTAGGTGTTGAACACTTTGCGGTAGATGTCGTCTTTGTCGATACCCTTCGACAGCAGCTCGCTGATGATGAAATAGGTCTCACGGTTGTTCGAGTTATACGTGAAGCCTCCCGTGTCGGTCATCATCCCCGTATAGATGCACTGTGCGCATTCCAGATGGATGTCCTCAAAATAGCCCATGCAGCAGATGAGCCGGAAGACCAGTTCGGAGGTTGACGACATTTCGGGATGCGAGACCGTCACATCACAAAAATCCTCCGGATAGAGGTGATGGTCGATGAGCAGCTTTTTGCACTGCGCCTCCCCCACAGCCTTGCCGGCCGCACCGATGCGCGACAGGGTGTTGAAGTCCAACGCGCAAATGAGGTCGGCACCTGCAATCAGCTGGTCGGCGAACTCGGTATATTTGTCATAACGCACAATGTCTTTGGCCCCCGGCATCCACCGGAAAAAGTCGGGGAAAGCGTTCGGCACGATGATGTGCACCTCCTTCTCCTGGGTCTCCAGAAAATGGAGCAGCCCCAACGAAGAGCCCAATGCGTCGCCGTCGGGCGAGAGATGGGTCACGATGACGATGTTCTCGGCGTTCTCCAACAACTTGGCCGCCTTGTCAACCACTGACTGTTGTATTACTTTTGATAACATATTCCTTGTAAATTGAGCGACAAAAATACAAATTAAATCTCATTCCGCCATACAGATGGAGGTGAGTTTTCGCATTCCGTCAGTTACAAAACGTGAAAGCCCCGCCGGCCAGCACCGCCGCCAGCAGCAGCCGTATCCACCTCCCGGCCGAAGGACCGCGCAGCAGCACCGCTGTCGCGCTGAGCAGCAGCAGACCCAGACCGGCTGCCTGCACACCGCTGACGGACACTCCCGTGAGCTGTGCGCCCGGCCAGCTCCCCACGACAGCCGTCACCCGGTTCATCGCCCCTGCCACTGCCGACACACCCGCCACCAGCACGTCCTCCACCAGCGGGACACCTGCCATGAGCAGGGCCGCCAACGTCAGTGCCACCAACAGAAAGGCCGCCGGCACCACCACCAGACCGGACACGACTGCATACACCGGCCATGTTCCGAAATGATAGAGCACCAACGGCAAAGTGCCTGCCTGGGCGGCACACGTGACGGCCACGGCACTGCCCGCCCACCGGCAGACCGGCCAGCAGCCGGACATCTGCCGCTCCCACCAGGGCAGCCACAACAGAATGGCAAACACTGCCGCAAACGACAGCTGGAAAGCGATGTCGGACAAATAAGACGGCTGATAGAGCAACAATGCGAAGGCGGCCAGCGTGCAGCCATACCGCCCCGCCCCGCACCCTTCGCCGCAACTGGAGGCCATCCAATAGAAGGTGTACATCAGGACGGCACGCACCACCGACACTCCCCATCCCGTGACAAAAGCATAGACCCACAGGCAAAGGACGACGGCCACTCCTGACAGCCTCCGGCCTACGGGCCAACGGCGCAACGGACGGAACAGCCCCAGCACACATAGAGCGACGACCCCTACATGCAGGCCAGAGAGGGCCAGGACATGGCTGGCTCCTGCTGCCCGGTAATCGGCCACGACCTCGGACGACAGACCGCGCCGGTCGCCCAGGGTCAGCGCCTGCAACAGTGCCAGACGGTCGGCCGGCAGCCCCCACTGGCGGAACCGTCCCTCTATCCAGGCCCGCCACCGCCATGCTTCGGGCACCACAGCCGACGTGCCGACCGTGGGCAACGGCTGCCAGCCACCGCCAGAGAGCCATATCCTGACCATCCTCACCCTGTACCGACGGCCGGCACCTCCTCCGGACACCGGTATCCGTCCTACCGCCGCACGGAAACATCCCCGCTCGCCACACACCGGCTCCCTGTCCGGCACACCGGGCTTCCACGCCAGCAGTATGCGGCGACGCACCGGCCGCCAGCCGGAAGCGGCCGCATCGTACACGGCCTCTACCCGTACCGCCGCCTGCCGGAAACCGCCCCGCGACACCGGCGTTTCCTCCACACGCCCGCGCCAGACAGCCGGCCCTTCCGGCCACCGGGCGCACAGATCCTCCTCCTCGCCCGCTAACTGCGCCGCAAGTGCCCCCAAACAGCCGAACGCCACCGTAGCCGCCACCCCGAAGCAGCCGCGCCGCCCATAGGAACACCCCCGTAGGCAAAAGACCGCCGCCACCAAGACAGCCAGCAGGGACAGCCCGTAGAGCGGCCCGACACACGACGTTCCGGACAGGAAACGGTCGGATAAAAAAATTCCGGTGGCCGAAACCATCAGCCACCGGAACATGGGATATGTCATAAAACGGGGAGGCGCTCCCATCCTTATTTCAGATTTTTCAGCAAATGAATCATTTCCTTCATGTCAGGCGCCTTGAAGATGGCATTGCCTGCCACCAATACATCCGCGCCCGCCTTGACCAGCTGCGCGCCGGTCTCCAAGTTCACGCCCCCGTCTACTTGTATCAGAGCCTTCGAGCCTGTCTTGTCCAGCAGTTCGCGCAATTCGTACACCTTCTTCACGGTGTTCGGAATGAACTTCTGGCCGCTGAAGCCCGGGTTCACCCCCATCAGCAGCACCATGTCCACCTCGCACACGATGTCGTTCAACGCACACACCGGGGTCGAAGGGTTCAGCGTCACCCCCACTTTCATGCCGGCCTCACGTATCTGCTGCACCACCCGATGCAGGTGGACACATGTCTCATAATGCACGTTCATCATCATGGTGCCCACTTCCTTGAACTCACGGATGAATTTTTCGGGATGAACAATCATCAGATGAACATCCAACGGTTTTTCCGACAACTGGGCCACATACTTCAGCACCGGGAATCCGAAAGAGATGTTCGGAACGAACACCCCGTCCATAATGTCCAAATGCAACCAGTCGGCTTCACTTTCGTTGATTTTCCTGATTTCTGCCGCCAAATTTCCAAAATCGGCAGACAAGAGCGAAGGAGATATTTTAAGCTGATTTTTCATACGGATACTTTTCTGGGTGCAAAGATAGGCATTTCTCCCGTCACTACAAGCAAAGGTGACAAGTTTATTATCGCCCGACTTGTAAAAACACGGCAACAGAAGGGCTTGTCCGGTCTTCAGTGACGGCCGGCACCGGTCATCACTGAGGACCGAAGCCGGCCGTCAGCGATGCCCCAGGGCGGAGGCCAGCCGTCCGTCAGCCCACCGTCAGGGCCGCATCGGGATGGAAGCCGCGCAGAAAGTCGGCCACGGTCATCCGCTTCTTGCCGGCCAGCTGCAGGACGCGGATGCCGACAAAGCCATCGGGCACCGCCACCCGGAAATAGGTTTTCCCATCCGTCTCAACCGTGCCGACCGACAGCGCATGGCGGCAGAAGAGCTTCTCGGTCTCAATCACCTTCAGCGTGACGGGCTGCGCGCCGCCCACTTTCAGTTCTGTCCAGGCCGCCGGATAAGGAGAGAGTCCGCGCGTGAAGTCGTAGACGGCCTTCACCCCTTTCGTCCAGTCGATACGGCACGTTTCCTTGAATATTTTCGGGGCCGGCTTCAGTGCCTCACCGGTGCAGAGGGTTTCTTGGGGAACCGTCTGCACGCCGCCATGCAGCAACGCCTCCACCGTCTTCACCACCAAGTCGCCGCCCAGCCTCATCAGCTTGTCATAGACCACCTCCACATTGTCCGTGTCGGCGATAGGCACCCTCACCTGGTCAATGATTTCGCCGGTGTCTATCTCATGTTTCAGGAAGAACGTGGTGATGCCCGTCTCGGTCTCGCCGTTCATCACCGCCCAGTTGATGGGCGCGGCTCCCCGGTAGTGGGGCAGCAGCGAGGCATGCAGGTTGAACGTCCCCATCGGCGGCATGGCCCACACCACTTCGGGCAGCATACGGAAGGCCACCACAATCTGCAGGTCGGCCTTCAGGGCACGCAATTCTTCCACAAAGGCCTCGTCTTTCAGCCGCTCGGGCTGGAGCAGTTTCAGTCCCTGCGCCACGGCATACTCCTTCACGGGGCTGGGCTGCAGCACACTGCCGTGCCGCCCCATCGGTTTGTCGGGCATGGTGACGACGCCTACTACCTGATAGCCTCCCTCCACCAGCCGCTTCAGGCTCTCCACCGCAAACTCCGGTGTGCCCATATACACAATTCTCAAGTCTTTCTTCTCCATGTAGCTACTGTTATTCTGTTTATTCTTCCGACATGTCCACCATCACCTGCCGGTAGGTGTTCAATGCCTTCGATTTCGACACGAAACCGATGTACTTGTTGTCTTCGTCCACCACGGGCAGATACCACGAGTGGGTGGTGTCAAACTTGCGCATCACCTCCTCCATAGAGTCGGTGTTGATGATCTTGGCCACGGCATCCTCCATAAACTGGTCCACATGATACCGGTGGTACAGCTCCTGCCTGAAAATCACCTTGCGGATGCTGTTCATCACCACGACTCCCAGCAGCTCGTCGTAAGCGTTCACCACGGGGAACACGTTCCGGTTGGACTTCGAGATGACCTTCACCACATCGCCCAAATCCATGCTGGGGCATACCGGCAGGAAGTCGGTCTCAATGACACTCTCCACATTCATCAGGGTCAGCACCGCCTTGTCCTTGTGGTGCGTGAGCAGTTCCCCTTTCTTGGCCAGACGCATGGAGTAGATGCTATGCGGCTCGAAGACAATGATAGTCAGGTAGGCACATACCGACACAATCATCAGCGGCAGGAAAAGCTGGTAGCCGCCCGTCAGTTCGGCAATCAGGAACACCCCGGTCAGCGGTGCGTGCATCACGCCCGACATCAGGCCCGCCATGCCCATCAAGGCGAAGTTCTTCTCGGGAATGTAGATGCCGCCAATGTCGAACTTATTGCACAAGTAGGAAAACACGAACCCGGCGATGCAGCCCAGGAAAAGGCTGGGGGCAAAGATACCGCCGCAGCCACCGCCCCCGTTGGTGGCACTCGACGCGAACACCTTGCATAATATAATAAGGAAGAGATAGAGGGCCAGCAGTTGCTCGTAGCCGTAGAACCAGGAGTTGTTCATCACCGTTTCCCAGTCGGCGATGCTCTCCCCGTTGAGCAGCAATGTGATGGTGTCATACCCCTCGCCATACAGCGGCGGGAACAGATAGATGAGCACACTGAGCAGCACCGCCCCGAGCAGGAAGCGGGCGTAGGGCTTGGAATAGCGACGGAAAATATTCTCTATCCAGTTCATGGCCCGGGTGAAGTAGAACGCCACCAATCCGCAGAAGATGCCCAGCCCGATGGCATAGGGAATGCGCTCCATGGCGAAAGGGTCGTCCAAATGGAAGGGAAACATGGCCTGTGTGCCCGTCAGGATGTAAGACACCACCGCCGCCGTGACGCTCGATATGAGCAAAGGGAGCAGCGAAGCCATGGTCAGGTCAATCATCAGCACCTCCAGCGTAAACACCAGCCCCGCAATGGGTGCCTTGAAAATACCCGAGACCGCTCCGGCGGCTCCGCAGCCTACCAGCAACATCAGCGTCTTATGGTCCATACGGAAAATGCTGCCCAAGTTGGAGCCGATGGCCGACCCGGTGAGCACGATAGGCGCTTCGGCCCCCACCGACCCTCCGAACCCGATGGTGATGCCCGACGCCACGACAGACGACCACATGTTGTGCCGCTTGATGCGGCTCTGCTTGCGCGAGATGGCATACAGGATTTTCGTCACCCCATGACTGATGTCGTCGCGCACCACGCGGCGGATGAAGATGCTCGTCAGCAAGATGCCCACCACCGGATAGACCAGGTAAAGCCAGTTGGCACCCGTCGAGTCGAAATTTTCTGTCAGGAACTCCTTGATCCATTCCACCCACGACTTGAGCAGGCAGGCCGCCAGGGCGGTAAACACCCCTACCATAAAACTCAGTATCAAGACAAACTGCTTGTCCTTGATATTCCGTTCGCGCCAGTCGATGAAACGCTGGATCCACTCGAACTTGTCTTCTATCGTCAACATCTCGATGTATTGTCTTTGTTGGTTCTGTTATTTACGGATAATCTGCACCTCGCCCTTCACGCCCAATCGGATAATGGACGAAGGAGCGGGACGGCCCTTCTCGTGCCGGCGCCAGTCCACCACATAATCCACCGCCTGGAGGATCTCCTCGCTGATTTCGCTGAACACCGCCGGTGCCGGACAGCCGCTCACATTGGCCGACGTGGACACCACCGGCTTGCGGAAGTGGAAACACAGCTGGCGCGAGAACTCCTCGGCCGTGACACGGATGCCGATGCTGCCGTCGGCCGCCACCAGCGAGGGGGCCAGATAGCGTGCCCCGTCGTAGACAATGGTCAGCGGTTTGTCGGCCACTTCCATCAGGTCCCAGGCAATGGACGGAACCTCTTTCACATATTGGCTCACCTTGGCCGGATTGTCCACCAGTACCAGCATTGCCTTACTGTCTGCCCGCTGTTTGATGGCGAACACCTTCCTCACCGCCTCTTCGTTGGTGGCATCGCAGCCTATCCCCCACACCGTATCGGTGGGATACAGAATCACCCCGCCGGCGCGCATGACCTCGCATGCTTTCTTTATTTCATCTTTCATCATGATTGTCCAACAGTTTATCTTTAATCTGCGTTTTTTTGAAAGGCAAAGTTACGAATTATTTTCCTGCCTGCCGCCATGTATGGCCAAATATGGCGCAAGAAAATGAAAAACCCCGCCGCCCGGCCCTCCGGCAGGTGGCAGCAGGCAGGGACAGCATCCGCTGTTAGACTTTTTTAGCAAATATATAAGGAGAATCTCAATTAGTTTTTCTAATTTTGCAACTCAAATTGGGCATATCATAATGAGACAATTAAAAATTACCAAAAGTATCACTAACCGCGAGAGCGCTTCGCTCGACAAGTATCTGCAGGAAATCGGACGCGAAGACCTGATCACCGTAGAAGAAGAAGTAGAACTCGCGCAGCGTATCCGCAAGGGTGACCGTGTCGCATTGGAAAAACTGACCCGTGCCAACCTGCGTTTCGTGGTGTCCGTAGCCAAACAGTACCAGAACCAGGGCCTCAGCCTGCCGGACCTGATCAACGAAGGGAATCTGGGTCTGATAAAGGCCGCCGAGAAATTCGACGAGACACGAGGTTTCAAATTCATCAGCTACGCCGTGTGGTGGATACGCCAGTCCATCCTGCAGGCCCTGGCCGAACAGTCGCGCATCGTGCGCCTGCCGCTCAACCAGGTAGGCTCACTGAATAAAATCAGCAAGGCATTCTCCAAATTTGAACAGGAAAACGAACGGCGTCCCTCTCCCGAAGAACTGGCCGACGAGCTGGAAATACCGGTCGACAAGATTTCGGACACCCTGAAGGTGTCGGGCCGACACATCTCGGTCGACGCACCTTTCGTAGAAGGAGAAGACAACAGCCTGCTCGACGTGCTGGTCAACGACGACTCTCCCATGGCAGACCGCTCGCTGGTCAACGAATCCCTGTCGAGGGAAATAGACCGGGCCCTGTCTACCCTGACAGAACGCGAAAAAGACATCATCCAGATGTTCTTCGGCATCAACTGCCAGGAAATGACCTTGGAAGAAATCGGTGACAAGTTCGGACTGACCCGCGAGCGCGTACGCCAAATCAAGGAAAAGGCCATCCGACGCCTGCGCCAGAACTCCCGCAGCAAACTGCTGAAATCTTATTTGGGTTAATCCCCCCAGGACACCCCAAGCGGGGAGATACCGACGGACGAAGAATGAAGACACCCCTCCCCCCGTCACTCTTCATTCTTCGTTTTTTCTCCCCCCCCGAAAGACAGACAACTTATTTTGAATACGAACCTTTTTTTCAGAACCCTATGCTTAAGACCAAATGGATCTGCCTGCTGCTGGCAGCCGCAATGATCACCCCCGCCTTTGCCCGCAAGAAAAAAGACAAGACCGACTATGGTGTCTACATCGCCGGTGCCGCCGCCTCGTTCAGCGACTCACTGGTCTTCTTCACTGACATACAGCGGGTGGACAGTGCCTCGCTCAACTCCAAAGGGATGCTGAACGGACGCGCCCAATACAGCCGCCAGCTGAAAGAACATCTGGAGGGCACGCAGCAACTGCAGCACCGCACCTGCTTTGTGTTCTTCAACAAGAAGAAACAACGCCTGCAAAAAGAGATAGACAAGGTGCGCCGCAACTACCAGAAAGGTGGCAGGCTGACCGTGAAGGAAGTCAACGGCTTCCAATTCCGTAAAGCCGAATAATCCCTATTCTATCCCCCTCTCGCACAGACCGTCATGGATGAACTACGCCTGACCTTCCACCGCGCCACTGCCGGACAACCGTTGCCCCTTCCGCTCTCTGACGAAAGCGTACAGGCAGGATTTCCATCCCCTGCCTCCGACTATTTTGCGGCCGACCTCGACCTCAACGACCTGCTGATACGCCACAAGGAAGCCACCTTCTACGTCCGCATTGCGGGCGACTCCATGACCGACGCAGGCATTCTTGACGGCGACCTGGCCATCGTGGACAAGGCGGCCACCGCCTCAGACGGCGACTTCGTCATTGCCTGCATCAACGGAGAGTTCACCATCAAGCAGTTCCGGCTGGCTCCCGGCGGAGAGAAAGGCCGGTTGGTGGCGTGGAACAACCGCTACCCTTCCATCGAGGTGTGTGCCTACGACGACTTCCGCATCTGGGGAGTCGTGACCCATGTCATCCACCCCCTGAAGAAACGCAAGCCGCACGAAAGGGGGTAAGCCGATGCAATTGTACGGACTGGCCGACTGCAACAACTTCTATTGCTCGTGCGAACGGGTGTTCCGCCCCGACCTGCGCGAGGCTCCGGTCGTGGTGCTGAGCAACAACGACGGCTGCATCATCGCCCGCAGCGAGGAGAGCAAACGGCTGGGCCTGAAGATGGGGACTCCCTATTACCAAGTGCGCCACCTGCTGGAAACCCATCATGTCACGGTGTTCAGCAGCAACTACACCCTCTACGGCTCCCTGTCGGGGCGCGTCATGTCCCTCCTTTCCCGCTATACTCCCCAATTAGAACCTTACTCCATCGACGAAGCCTTTCTGGACTTTTCGGACATGGGAGACGCCGCCTTCCTCAAGGCGTACGGCGAACGGATGGCGGCCGATGTCCGGCGTTCTGTCGGCATCCCCATCTCGGTAGGCATCGCCCCCACCCGCACCTTGGCCAAAGTGGCCAGCAAGTACGCCAAACGCTATGCCGGCTACCGGGGATGCTGCCTGATGGACACCGACGACAAACGCCGGAAGGCCCTGAGCTCTTTTGACGTGGGCGATGTGTGGGGCATCGGCCGCCACCTGGCCGAAACACTGGCCGGGCACGACATCCGCCTGGCCGCCGACCTGGCGGACAAAGACGAGGCATGGGTTAGCCGGCATTTCAACGTCAATGTGGTACGCACCTGGAAGGAGCTGAACGGCATCAGCTGCATCAGTCCCGACGACTCTCCCGAGAAAAAGAGTATCTGCACCAGCCGCAGCTTTGCCGACGAAGGCGTCACCGACCTGCACCTGCTGGAAGAATACACGGCACGGTTTGCGACACGCTGTGCCGACAAACTGCGCGGACAGGCTTCCTGCTGTAGCGGCATCACGGTCTTCGCCTATACCAGCCGGTTCCGCACCGAACAGCCGGGACACGTCATCCATCAAAGCACCGTGCTCCCGGTGGCCACCAATGCCACCGCCGAAATCGTCGGCCATGTCCTGCGGATGCTCCGGGCCGGTTTCCGTACATCCGCCCGCTATGCCTACAAGAAAGCGGGAGTCGTGTTGTGGAACATCTGCCCCCAGAATGCCGTACAGCAGGATTTGTTCGATGTGGTAGACCGTCAGAAACAAACGGCCCTGCAACGTGCGGTGGATCATATCAACCGCCGGAACGGACCGGACAAGGTACACGTAGCCGTCCGAGGTTTCTCCTCCGACACCGGAGCCCGATGCGACCGCCGTTCTCCCCACTACACGACCGACGTGAATGAGCTGCCTGTGGCTTTCGCCCGCTGACCCGAAGGACCATCTAAATAGCCTAGGAAACTCATCTGTTGGAAAAAGTTGGCATATATTCTATGACTGTCATGAGTGGGGGACTACCCGTATCAATTGGCTGGGAGAAAACCTGAGAATGACAGGACCACTCGATTTACCTCCTTGGTTTCTACGAACTGACAGTCCGTGATAATATGCACCTATAGAATGTGAAATACTAACTCTGCCTCACGATGTATCCGCCAGCCAAATATCATGCTGATTCAATAAAAAGACGTATCTTTGCATCATCGAAAACCCAAAAACCACCACAGATGAAATTCCTTGAACTTGCCCAACAGCGTTTTTCGGCCCGAAGCTATACGGCTGAACCCATCAGTGACCAAGACCTCCATTACTTGATAGAAGCCGCCCGCACCGCCCCTTCGGCAGTCAATTTCCAGCCTTGGCGTTTTCTCATCATCAGAAGCGCGGAACAGCGCGAAAAACTTCATGCCTGCTATTCCAGGGAATGGTTCAAGCAGGCACCTTTATATATAGTGGTGTGTGCCGATAAAGCGACCGCTTGGGTCCGCAAGTCAGACTGCAAGAGCCATGCGGACATTGATGCCGCCATCGCAGCCGAGCACATCTGTCTCGCAGCCACCGACCTCGGTTTAGGGAGCTGCTGGGTGTGCAACTTCGACCCCGACCTGTTCCGACAACACTTCCCACTGGCTTCGGACACGTATCCTGTCGTCATTCTCCCTATCGGCCATATCAACGAATCCCCCACCCAGCGGACCAGCCGCAAACCCACCGATGAGATCGTGACCGTGTTATAAGGGGGCACTCACCCGGTACCGTTCCAAAACCGTTCGTTCAGCAGACCGTACACACGGTTTTCGTTCACCGTCATTCATACCCGCTGTGGACGTACGTCCTAAGGTGCTATGCACGTACGTCCTAAGCACCTATGGACGTACGTCCAGAGACCCTTTGAACGTACGTCCACAGACCGTCAGGAAGTACGGGCATGATTGTCTGAAAGATTATTCCTCCATCAGCTTGCGGTAGCGCACGCGCTTGGGCTCGGTATTGCCCAGCCGCTTCTGCTTGTTCTCCTCGTACTCCGTGTAGGAGCCTTCAAAGTAGAACACCTCGCTGTTTCCCTCGAAGGCCAGAATGTGCGTGCAGATACGGTCCAGGAACCAGCGGTCGTGGCTGATGACCACCGCACAGCCGGCAAAATCCTCCAGACCCTCTTCGAGCGCACGCAGCGTGTTGACATCGATGTCGTTGGTCGGCTCGTCCAGCAGGAGCACATTGCCCTCCTCTTTCAGGGCCATGGCCAGGTGCAGACGGTTGCGCTCGCCACCCGAAAGCATGCCGCAGAGTTTCTCCTGGTCGGCACCCGAGAAGTTGAAACGGCTCAGGTAGGCGCGGGCGTTCACGTCGCGGCCTCCCATGCGCAGCAGGTCGTTGCCGCCGCTGATGACCTGGAAGACGGTCTTGGTCGGGTCGATGTCCTTGTGCTGCTGGTCCACGTAGGCCACCTTGACGGTCTCGCCCACCTCAAACGCGCCCTTGTCGGCCTGCTCCAGCCCCATGATAAGGCGGAAGAGGGTGGTCTTGCCGGCACCGTTGGGACCGATGACACCCACAATGCCGTTAGGC
Organism: uncultured Bacteroides sp.; assembly: GCA_945833835.1. Taxonomy (GTDB): domain Bacteria; phylum Bacteroidota; class Bacteroidia; order Bacteroidales; family Bacteroidaceae; genus Phocaeicola. The sequence continues at coordinate 20,962 of CAMAFR010000001.1, read as the reverse complement.
GGCAGCATGAAATTGAGGTCGCCGAAGAGCAGCTTGTCGCCATAGGCCTTGGCCACGTGCTTGGCCTCGATGACCTTGTTGCCCAAACGCGGGCCGTTGGGGATAAAGATTTCGAGCTTCTCTTCCTTCTCCTTCACGTCCTCGCCCAGCAGGCGGTCGTAGGAGTTGAGTCGGGCCTTTCCCTTGGCCTGACGGGCTTTGGGAGCCATGCGCACCCACTCCAGCTCGCGCTGCAATGTCTTGCGGCGTTTGCTGGCGGTCTTCTCCTCCATCTCCATGCGCCGGGTCTTCTGCTCCAGCCAGCTGGAATAGTTTCCTTTCCAGGGGATGCCCTCTCCGCGATCCAGCTCCAGTATCCAGCCGGCCACGTGATCCAGGAAGTAACGGTCGTGCGTCACGGCGATGACCGTGCCCTCGTATTGCTGCAGGTGCTGCTCCAGCCAGTCGATGCTCTCGGCATCCAGGTGGTTGGTGGGCTCGTCGAGCAGCAGGATGTCGGGCTTCTGCAACAGCAGGCGGCACAGGGCCACACGGCGGCGCTCGCCTCCGGAGAGGTACTTCACCGGCTGGTCATCGGCAGGGCAGCGCAGTGCGTCCATGGCGCGCTCCAGCTTGGAGTCGAGGTTCCAGGCATCGGTAGCGTCGATGATGTCCTGCAACTCGGCCTGGCGGGTGAACAGGGCATCCATCTTGTCAGGGTCCTCATAATATTCGGGGAGGCCGAACTTCTGATTGATTTCCTCGTATTCGGCCAGTGCGTCTACCACGGGCTGCACACCCTCCATCACGACTTCGCGGACGGTCTTCGCCGGGTCGAGCTGGGGTTCCTGCGGCAGGTAGCCCACCGTATAGCCGGGCGAGAAGACCACTTCGCCCTGATAGTTCTTCTCGATGCCGGCGATGATTTTCATCAGCGTGGACTTACCCGACCCGTTCAGACCGATGATGCCGATCTTCGCCCCATAGAAGAAAGAGAGGTAAATGTCTTTCAACACTTGCTTGTTGTTCTGGAAGGACTTGCTCACTCCTACCATTGAAAAGATGATTTTCTTGTCGTCTGCCATATATAGGTATTTTTTATCGTTGGTTTACAAATTCTCTTCTTGCAGCTGGCGTTCGTAATAGTCGTGCACATAGAGCAGGTACACCATGAGGGCACCCACAGCCACCAGAAAGGCCAGCACTAAGGGAGCCACCGGTCCGCCCGTTCCGGCCACCAGGCCGGCGGCAAAGCCCGACTGCCACAGCAACTGCCAGGTGTGGAAGCCCGAGGCACGCTCGCAGTGGCGGGGCAGCCGTACCATTATCTGCACGAAACGGCCCGTAGAAAGGCCGCCTCCCAGCCCGATGCAGGCCGCACCGGCACAGGCGGCCACCGAGGCACCGGCACCGAGCAGGAGCGACAGCAACCCGGCGGCGGACAACACCTGGCCGGCCACCACCGGCAATCGTCCCGAACGGAAACAGGGCACCGCCTGGCGCAACAGTAGGCAGGACAGCAAGCCGCCTGCCGCACAAAGGTATAAAAAAACATCGGGAACCGCAACGAAGGCCAAGGCCCAAATCATGGGGACGGCCATGAGGTTGACACCGGGCACCAGCGTGCGCGGCAGCAGGAAGCGGTCGGTGGAACACAGGGGCACTCCCAGCGGGGCACGGAAACAGACCTGTACCAGCAGCACCAACAGGGCGGCCACCCCACAGAGAGCCGCAGCAGCGGCCATCTCCAGCCGGAAGGGGAAACGCCCCGAGACAGCCAGTGCCAGGGTGAGCCCGCCCAAGAGCCCGACGATGGCCGACCAGGCCGTGGCACGGTTGGCCGGAGTGCGGAGGTTGCTGGGCGTGACATCAATGGCCAAAGTGGCCCCGGTGGCCATCAGAGCAACCCCGAAGGCGGTTCCCTGCAACACGCAGGCCACTGCCACCCAAACAACCGAGGTGGCATACGGATAGACGAGGTTAAGGGCACCGGCTGCCAGCATGGCACCGGCCGCCACGTGCGTACGGGTATAGCGGTCCACCAGATAGTTGCCGAACGCTCCCGGCACGAACATACCGGGAGCGAACAGGGCGCACAGCCCTCCGGCCGTGAGCGGCGCACAGCCCCACACCCCGGTGAGGCGACGGTAGAGTAACAGGCACACCGCATAAAGAGCCGCATGGAGCAGCCCGTTGGCCACGGCCAGCAGCGTGAAGTTCCTGTTCCAGAGCATGTGCGGGTCAGTATTGTTCGGTCTCATTGGGGAAATCGCCCGCCTTGACATCGGTGACATACTGGCCGATGGCATCGGTCATCACGGTGTGGAGGTCGGCATAGCGGCGCAGGAAACGGGGGCTGAAGCCTTTGGTCATGCCCAGCATGTCGGCCACTACGAGCACCTGTCCGTCGGTCTGTCCGCCGGCACCGATACCGATGATGGGGATGGCCAGCTCGGCAGCCACCCGTGCGGCCAGTGCCGCGGGAATCTTTTCGAGCACGATGGCAAAGCAGCCGGCCTCCTGGAGCAGGCGGGCATCGCTCACCAGTTTCTCGGCCTCCTCATCGTCCTTGGCACGCACGCCGTAGGTGCCGTATTTGTTGATGGACTGCGGCATCAGGCCCAGATGTCCCATGACGGGCACGCCGGCACCGATAATCTTGCGGATGGTGTCAATCACCTCCTCACCGCCTTCGAGCTTGAGGGCATCGGCATGGGTCTCCTTCATCATGCGCACAGCGTTCTTCACGCCTTCGTAGGGCTCGGCCTGGTAGGTACCGAACGGCATGTCCACCACGACCAGGGCACGGCGTACGCCACGCACGACCGACTTTCCGTGGTAAATCATCTGATCGAGCGTGATGGGCAGGGTGGTGACGTTGCCGGCCATCACGTTCGAGGCCGAGTCGCCCACCAGAATCACGTCCACACCGGCACCATCCACAATCTGCGCCGTGGTGTAGTCATACGAGGTCAACATGGAGATTTTCTCTCCCTTCTGTTTCATTTCTATCAAACGATGGGTGGTGACTTTACGTGCATCACCCGACAAATATCCAGCCATAATCTTATTGTAGGTTTTTGAGTTTTTGTTTTTACCGGGACAACAGTTCCATCATCCGCCCGTAGGTGAAGCCGGTGAAGTCGGGGATGACCTCATGACACTTGTCGGCAATGGCGGCGGCAGGGTTCGTGGTGGCCAGCCCCACGACCGTCATGCAGGCGGCGTTGGCGGCGGCCAGACCATGGAACGAATCCTCGAACACCACGCAGTTGGCGGGCACAGTGCCGAAGACCTCCGCACCCAGCAGGAAACAGTCGGGCGCGGGCTTGGAGCGGGCGAACATCTCGGCGGTGAGAATGCGGTCCACCAGCTCCTTGAGCTCGGGATGAGCGGCATAGACATTGGCCATCTTCTGCTCGTTCGAGCTGGTGACGATGGCGATCTTCACCCCTTGTTCATGCAGGATGCGCAGAAAGTCCTCCACACCGGGGATGTACTCGAAGGTCATCTCGCGCTCGAAGCGGTTGAGCCGTTCGGTAATGCCGGCCTGCTCGGCCTCAAGGCCGGCGAAATACTTCGCATAAATCTGGTCGAGGGTCTGCCCCTTGATGATACGGCCGAAACCTTCGTACTGCGGAAGGTACTCCTTCCCTATCTGATTCCAGAACACACTGTACTGCGACTCGGTGTCCATCACAACGCCGTCAAAATCGAACAGCGCGGCTATTGTCTTTGTTGTATCCATTTCTATATCTCTAATATCTATATTGTTGTTTGGGTTTCTTATGGGTCGGAGGGCGGCAGGCGGCACGTGTCAGCGGCTGCCAAAGTACAGGAACACCATGCCCAACAGCACGAGGGCGAGGTCCACGGCCTTGCTCCCGAGATTCTTCTCGCGGAAAAGCAGTGCGCCGAACAGGAACGACACGACCACACTGCCGCGCCGCACCATGGACACGATGGAAATCATGGCCCCCTCCATGCCGAGGGCGTAGAAGTAGGCGAAATCGGCGGCCGAGAGGAACAGGGAGATGAGCAGGATGCACCAGTCCCACCGGAAGGGCGTGGTCTCCTTGCGGCGCGGCAGCCAGAGCAGCATGAGCACGCCGCCCATGATGAACAGCTGGTAGAGGTTGTACCAGGCCTGCACCACCATGTTGTCCAGCCGGCTCATGAGGAACTTGTCATAGAGGCCGCTGACGGTGCCCATGACGGCGGCCAGCACAACACAGAGTATCCATTTGTCGCGCTTGAAGTCGATGCCCTCCTTCTTGCCCGAACGGCTCAGCAGCAGGAAAGAGACAACGGCCAGCAGCACGCCTATCCACTGGCAGAGGTTGAGCCGCTCGCCGAAGACAAGCATGGCGCCGACAAGGGTCATCACCGGACGTGTAGCGTTGATGGGACCTACGATAGTGAGCGGCAGGTGCTTCATGCCGAAATAGCCCGACACCCACGATGAAAGCACGATGAGCGACTTGAGAAGAATGAGTCCGTGAGCCTCCCACCCCGCCCGGGGCACGTAGAAAAGGCTCCCTTCGAGCAGCGAGGGGGCCCAGGCCGAAAGAAGTATAAGGGGCAGGAATATCAGGCTGGAGAACAGGGTGTTCAGCCCCAGCACCGGGAGTACGGCGTTGTTTGTCAGCGATTTCTTCTTGAAGACATCATAAAAGCCCAGCAACGCTGCCGAGCAGAATGCTAATACTAACCACATAGTTCATATTGTTCATCGGGCTGCAAAGGTACAACAATTTTTGAACACAGCGGCACAAAGCGCTTTTTTCTTGCCGACGGGAACACAAAGGCACAGAGAAATAGCTCTTTGTGCCTTTGTGTCGGAGGGGGGCACTCCACGAAAAGCCGTCAGCGACGGACCACGAACGGTGCCTTCACCACCTTGGCCTTGAGCAGCCGGCCACGATTGTCGAGACAGATTTCGGTACCGGGACGCGAGAAAGCCGTCTGGACATAACCCATACCGATGCCAATCTTGCGGATGGGCGACATTGTGCCCGAAGTGACCTGACCTATCCCGTTGCCCTCGGCATCGGTCAGGCGGTAGCCGTGGCGGGGAATGCCGCGGTCTATCATCTCAAAGCCGACGAGCTTGCGCGACACGCCTTCTGCCTTCTGGCGTTCGAGGGTGGCACGGTTGGTGAAGTCCTTCCCGTCGACAAACTTCGTTATCCAGCCCAGACCGGCCTCGATGGGCGAGGTCGTATCGTCGATGTCGTTGCCATACAGGCAGAAGCCCATCTCCAGGCGGAGGGTGTCACGCGCACCGAGCCCGATGGGACGGATGCCGAACTCCGCGCCGGCCTCGAACACAGCATCCCATATCTTCATGGCATCCGAGGGATAGAAATAGAGCTCGAAGCCACCGGCTCCCGTGTAGCCGGTGTTGGACACTATCACGTTGGGCACGCCGGCCAGCTCGCCTACTTTAAAGGTATAATAAGGTATCTCCGACAAAGCCAGCGGGGTGAGCTTCTGGAGCGTGTCAAGGGCCTTGGGACCCTGCACCGCCAACTGTCCCATACGGTCGGAAGCGTTCTCCAGCTCGGCTCCCACACGGTTGTGGGCCACACACCAGTTCCAGTCTTTCTCAATGTTGGCGGCATTCACCACAAGCAGGTACTTGTCGGGTTCGTAGTAATAGACCAGCAGGTCGTCGACGATGCCGCCGGTCTCGTTCGGGAAGCAAGTGTACTGCACTTTGCCCGGCGTGAGCACCGCTGCGTTGTTGGACGTCACCTGCTGTATGAACTCCAGCGCATGGGGGCCTTTGACCCATATCTCGCCCATGTGCGACACATCGAACACGCCTACCCCATTGCAGACGGTCTTGTGTTCGTCGATGATTCCGGCATATTCTATCGGCATGTTGTAGCCGGCAAACTCATGCATCTTTGCACCCAATTCGATGTGCTTTCCGGTAAAAGGAGTTGTTTTCATCTTGATTCTATGTTTTGATAGGTAATTAGATTGGTTCGGTTCCTGCCGCGCCGCGGGCCGCCAGGGCGGCGATGCGGACGATGACCTGCACGGCCTTCTGCATGGACTGCACCGGGACGAACTCGTAGCGTCCGTGGAAGTTCAGCCCGCCGGCAAACAGGTTGGGGCACGGCAACCCCCTAAAGGAGAGCTGTGCGCCGTCGGTGCCTCCACGAATGGGCTTCACGTGCGGGGTGATGCCTACAGCCTCCATCGCCTCGGCCGCCAGCCGGACGATGTGCATACAAGGCTCCACTTTCTCGCGCATGTTGTAGTACTGGTCGTGCAGCTCCACGCTGATCACCGCTTCGCCATAGGCGGCGTTCAGCCGTGCGGCACACTCAGTGAGAAAACTTTTGCGCCGCTCGAAACCGCTGCGGTCGTGGTCGCGCACTATCAGCGAGCAGGAGGCCTGCTCCACGCCACCCTCCATCGACGTGAGGTGGTAGAAGCCCTCGTAGCCCTCGGTGGCGGCGGGTGTCTCCTCTGCGGGCAGCTGCGCCAGGAAGGCCTGCAGGGCCAGCAGGGCGTTCAGCATCTTGCCCTTGGCATAGCCAGGATGCACGTTGCGTCCCCGGGCCGTGACACGGGCAGCAGCGGCATTGAAGTTCTCGTATTCCAGCTCGCCTACCTCACCCCCGTCGACGGTATAGGCCCAGGCGCACCCGAACTTCTCCACATCGAAGTGAGCGGCACCGCGTCCCACCTCTTCATCGGGCGTAAAGCCTATCCTGATCGGACCGTGAGGGATTTCTGGATGCTCCATCAGGTAGGCCGCCGCCGTCATGATTTCGGCCACGCCGGCCTTGTCGTCAGCTCCCAGCAAGGTGTGTCCGTCTGTCACGATCAGGTCTTCGCCCCGGTGGGCGAGCAGCTCGGGGAAACGGTCGGGCGAGAGGACGATGTCCTCAGCTGCACACAGCAGGATGTCTGTCCCGTCATAGCCTTCCACCACACGGGGACGGACTCCCCTGCCGCTCATGTCCGGACTGGTGTCGAGATGGGCGATGAAGCCCACCGCCGGCACCCCATGGGACACGGTGGCAGGCACAGTGGCATACAGATAGCCGTCCGTGCAGAGCTCCACGTCGGTAAGGCCCAGAGCCACCATCTCCTGCCGCAGGTATTCGGCGAAGACCAGCTGCCCGGCAGTGGTGGGTACGGTGGCCGAGGCTTCGTCGGACTGCGTATCGAACGTGACGTATTTCAAAAAGCGTTCTTTTACATCCATATCAAAAAAATGCGTAGATTGGTTTCTTCCCGTAAAGTTACGCAATCGCCCCCAAACCGCCAAACGGCTGCCGCTTTTTTCACATCCCTCCCCGCAAAAGGGGGACTCAGGCCTCGCGGATGCGCTGGTAGGCGATGCGGGGCGTGCCGTTGGCCACATAGACGATGCCACACCGCCTGAACCCGCACCGTTCCGCCAGCCGCTGCATCACCCGGTTGTCGGCATGAGTGTCGATGCGCAAGTTGTGGCTGCGTGCGCCGCACCAGTCGATGACCGCCTGCCCGATGCCTTTCACGCTGCCGTCCGAGGCCAGGCGGTGAATCACGAAATAGGGCTCGTCGTTCAGCCAGGCCCCGTCGTCAATCCGGTCGTAGAAAGGGTCCGGACTGGGCAGGAAGCAGAAGGTGGCCACCACACGCCCGTTGGCATCCACACATACATGACAGTGCCCGTCGGCTATCTCGCGGGCGATAAAGGCCCGCTGCGGATAACCGTTGATCCACTGGTTGGGGTTGCCCACCGAAGCCATAAAGCGGCGGGCCGCCGCAAAGATTTCCATCAGGCGGTCCAAATCTGCATCGACCGCCTTCCGTATAGTTATCTCCATTTGTCTTTTCGTTTGGTACGGGTGCAAAAGTACGGTTTTCCGACCTAAAACAATATTTTCATGCATTTTTTTTCGAAATCTCTTGCAGGAAACAAAAATTCGCCTTACCTTTGCATCAGCAAAAAGGAAATGGGGCATTAGCTCATCTGGCTAGAGCGTTTGACTGGCAGTCAAGAGGTGGCAGGTTCGAGTCCTGTATGCTCCACATCAAGAGGATGTATCGTTCTGGATACATCCTCTTTTTTATTCTTCCCTCCCTTATCCTATCCGCGTCCTAACTGTCATTCTGTTATTTTCAGCTCCCCGAAATTGCTTTTATAAAGAGGATTTGTTAACTTTGTGCCAAAATTTAGTGCATACCTACTATGATAAAGACTGACTACCCCTCCGTCCTGCTTATCTATACCGGAGGTACGATTGGCATGATTGAGAATCCCGAAACGGGCGCGCTCGAAGCGTTCAACTTCGACCAGCTGCAAGAGAATGTGCCCGAACTGAAACGCTTCAACTACCGCATCGCCTCCTATCAGTTCGCCTCGCCCATCGACTCGTCGGACATGGAACCCTCTCTCTGGGCCAAACTCGTCAAAATCATCCATTACAACTATGACAACTTCGACGGGTTCGTCATCCTGCACGGAACGGACACCATGGCCTACACGGCCTCGGCCCTCAGCTTTATGCTGGAGAACCTGAGCAAACCGGTCATCCTGACGGGCAGCCAGCTCCCCATCGGCGTGCTGCGCACGGATGGCAAGGAAAACCTGATTACTGCCATCGAGATAGCCGCCGCCAAATATCCCGACGGACGCGCCATCGTGCCCGAGGTATGCATCTTCTTCGAAAACCACCTGCTGCGTGGCAACCGCACGACCAAAATCAACGCCGAGAACTTCAACGCCTTCCGCTCGTATAACTACCCGATACTGGCCAACGCCGGCATCCACATCAAATATGAATACGACCGCATCCGCCAGCCGGATCTCTCGAAACCCCTGCACCCCCATTTTGTTTTCGATACGAACGTCATCATCCTCACCCTGTTTCCGGGCATACAGCAGAACATCATCGAGGGGGTCCTCAACACGCCGGGCCTGCGTGCCGTCATCCTGAAGACCTATGGCTCGGGCAACGCCCCGCAGAAGCCCTGGTTCATCGACCTGCTGAAAGAAGCCAGCCAGCGGGGCATCGTCATCGTCAACATCTCGCAATGCTCTACCGGAATGGTGGAGATGGGACGTTATGAGACCGGCCTCCACCTGCTGGACGCAGGGGTCATCAGCGGCTACGATGCCACCGTGGAGTGCGTGCTCACCAAACTGATGTTCCTCATCGGCCACGGACTGACCGCACAGGAAATACGCAACGAAATGAACCGTCCGCTGGCCGGCGAATTTACCCGACCGGAGCTGTGCTGAACGGCCGGAGGGCGTAACCGAATTGTAACACGGGGTTCATAGTGCCGTAACAAACATGCCGCACCTTTGTATCCAAACCAAACCAAACAATATGAACGATTACAAGATTCTGGTAGTAGACGACGAGGAAGACCTCTGCGAAATCCTGAAGTTCAACCTGGAGACAGAAGGATATACGGTAGACACCGCCAACTCGGCCGAAGAGGCCCTGCAGCTCCACTTGCCCGACTATTCGCTGCTCCTGCTGGACGTGATGATGGGCGAGATTTCGGGCTTCCGCATGGCCAGCCTGATGAAGAAGAACCCCGAAACGGCCAATATCCCCATCATCTTCATCACGGCCAAGGATACGGAGAACGACACGGTGACAGGGCTCAACCTCGGTGCCGACGACTATATCTCGAAGCCGTTCTCCCTGCGCGAGGTACTGGCCCGCGTCAAAGCGGTGTTGCGGCGCACCGCCGCACCCCAACTGAAAAACGAGGTGCTGCAATACAAGGGACTGGCCGTGGACATCGCGAAGAAGAAGGTGACCATTGACGGGACCGAAGTGCCGCTCACCAAAAAGGAACTCGAAATCGTGCTGCTGCTGTTGCAGCATCCGGGACGGGTCTTCTCCCGCGAGGATATCCTCTCGCAGGTGTGGCACGACGACGTGTATGTGCTCGACCGCACCATCGACGTCAACATCACCCGCCTGCGCAAGAAGATGGGCGATTACGGCAAACAGATTGTCACCCGGCTGGGCTATGGCTACTGTTTTGAATGCGACTGACCCCCTGGCTAACGCTTTCCACTCCCTCTCCATCCTGCTGCCATGAAGAAGTTATCCATCCGCCTGCTGCCCTTCGGCCAACGGCTGTTCCTATCGGTCATCACCTTGTTTCTGGCCTTCTCGACATGCTTCCTGCTCTTCCAGTACCGGCGTGAGAAAGCCTATAAAAGCGATGTGCTGAACATCCAGCTGCAAAACTACAACACACAACTCTACGACTACATCGCCTCGTATGGCATGGACATCGGCTCCCTGCGGTTCTATGTGCGTGCGCACATGATTCCCGACCTGCGCGTCACCCTCATCTCACCCGAAGGCAACGTGCTCTTTGACAGCACTGAACCCGACCTGCAGAAGTTCAAGAACCACGCCACACGCAAGGAGGTGCAAGACGCGCTCATCTACGGCAGCGGCTACTCCATCAGCCGCCATTCGGCCAGCAAGGGCGGACACAAGTATTTCTATTCCGCCCGCTACTACCCCTCGAAACGGCTCATCATCCGCTCGGCCCTGCCTTACAGCATCAACCTGAACGAGCACCTGAAGGCCGACATGGGCTACCTGTGGTTCACGGTCATCATCAGCCTGTTCCTGACGGTCCTCTTCTACCAGTTCACCCAGAAGCTCGGTAAATCCATCACAAAGCTGCGCGAGTTCGCCCAAAAGGCCGACCGCAACGAGGCCATCGACATGGAACAGACCTTCCCCAACAACGAGCTGGGCGAGATATCGCGCCACATCATCAAAATCTACCAGCGGCTGCACCGGGCCAAAGAAGCACTCTACATCGAACGCGAAAAGCTGATTTCGCACCTGCAGACCTCGCACGAGGGACTGGGCGTCTTCACGCGCGAACGGAAGGAGATACTGGTGAACAACCTGTTCACACAATACGCCAACACCATCTCGGACAGCAACCTGCTGCGGACCGAAGAGGTGTTCGACATCCCCGAACTGGCTCCCGTCACCGCCTTCCTGACCCGCAACGAGGACAACTGCCCGAAAGAGGAGCGGCGCCTCATCATCCACGTGAGCAAGAACGCCCGCACCTTCGCCGTAGAGTGCATCATCTTCCAGGACCTCTCGTTCGAGATTTCCATCAACGACATCACCCAAGAGGAGGAACAGGCACGGCTCAAACGGCAGCTCACGCAGAACATCGCCCATGAGCTGAAGACACCTGTCAGCAGCATACAGGGGTATCTGGAAACAATTCTGGAGAATCCCCACATCCCGCCTGCCACCTTGCGGAGCTTCCTGGAACGGAGCTACGCCCAAAGCAACCGGCTGACCTTCTTGCTGAGGGACATCTCCATGCTGACCCGCTTGGACGAAGCCCCCGAAATGATGGAAAAGGAATGCGTGGACATCAGCCGGCTGGTGGCCTCCATCTTCAACGAAGTGCAACTCGGACTGGAGGAGAAACACATCACCGTCATCAACCGGCTGCCGGCATCACTCACCGTCAACGGCAACGCATCCCTGCTGTACTCCATCTTCCGTAACCTGACGGACAATGCGATTGCCTATGCCGGAACAGACATCAGCATCATCATCAACTGCTTCAGGCAGGACGAGAAGTTCTACTATTTCAGCTTTGCCGATACAGGAACTGGGGTGCCCGAAGAGCATCTGACGCGCCTGTTCGAACGGTTCTACCGGGTGGACAAGGGACGCTCGCGCAAGCTGGGGGGCACCGGACTGGGACTGGCCATCGTCAAGAACGCCGTACTGTTTCACGGCGGCAGCATCTTTGCCAAGAACGCGCCCAAGGGCGGACTGGTCTTCGTCTTCACGCTGGCGAAAAACAGCTGATTCCACCCGGACCGCCGACAGCGGGTGACGGTTCAAGGACAAAGGCCATAGACACAGACAAAGTCCGGATGGACAAAATACCGCAGGCGGTAACCCAGACAACGGGACGTACGGCTCTCGAATGCCTCCATCTCTCCCTCTGGCCGCAAGCGGAAGGGCAATACCCGCAGATGACGCACAAAGTCGACACCCGGCACATCCATCAGTTTGAAAAGCGTCTCCTTGGCCGACCAATGCAACAGCAGCTGCACCAGCTGCTCACCGGCAGGCAAGGCCTCGAAACCGGGTATCTCATCGTCCCGCACAAAACGGGACCGGACCTTGCGCACCCGCTCCCCTATCCGCTCGATGTCTATCCCCACTTCGGCCACAGGATGCAAGCCCACCGCTACATAGTCTGCGGTGTGCGACACGGTGATGTGCCGGCTGCCATCCGCCAGACAGGGCTTGCCCGAAGGCAGATGGGCCACCAACGGCGGCTCTCCGCCCATCAGTTCCTGCAAGAGCACCCGCACGGCCAGGTATTCCAGCCGGCGGCCAGCCGACCTGAACTGTGCCAGTTCCTCATCATAAGGGCCTTGCGCAGGCAACCTCCCACGCAACTCCGCGGCACTCTCGGTGACTTGCCACACGGCAAAATCAGCACCTTCCGACTTCCAGCAACGCAACAGGGGCATCGGTTTATCCGGGGTTCTTATCGGGTTCCACTTCGGCGGCCTCTACCGTCACCTTCACCTTGAGGATACGGCGCACATCCATCGCCATCACCTCGAAACGGTAGTTGCGGTAGAGCATCACCTCGTGCATTTTGGGAAACTCGCCTTTCAGCTCCAGCAGGAAACCGGCCAGCGTATCGGCATCGCCCGCCGCCTCCGAGAAATCCTCGGCATCTACCTTCAACACCTTGTAGAAGTCGGACAGCAGAATCTTCGCCTCGAACAGGTAGACGTTGTCCGCCTGCTTGACGTAAAGATGCTCGTCGTCGTCATACTCGTCGTTGATTTCGCCCACAATTTCCTCGATGATGTCTTCCATCGTGACAATGCCCGACGTGCCGCCGAACTCATCCACCACCACGGCAATGTGTATCTTGTTCGTCTGGAAATCGCGGAGCAGGTCGTTGATCATCTTGGTTTCGGGCACAAAGAAGGCGGGACGGATGAGGTGCTGCCACTTGAAGTCGGCCCCCGTGTTCAGATAGGGCAACAAGTCCTTGATGTACAAGATGCCCTTAATGTTGTCGCGCGTCTCCTCGTAGACGGGAATGCGCGAATAGGCGTTCTCCACAATGCACTTCAGCACATCGGGGAACGGCGTGTCGATGTCCAGATCCACCATGTCGAGCCGCGAGGTCATCACCTCCTTGGCCGTCTCCTCGCCAAACCGGATGATGCCTTCCAGCATGGGGGTCTCTTCTGAAAGCTCGTCCTTGTCGGTGAGCTCCAGTGCCTGCGACAGCTCGTCGACCGACAGGTTGGGAGTCTTGTTCCTGTGCTGAGCCAGCCGGTTGATGAGGACCGTCGAATGGACCAGCAGGTTGGCAAGGGGCTTGAAGACAACCATCAGCCCACGGATGACCGACACGGCCTGCCGCGCAAAGGAAAGGGCGTTCTGCGCCGAATAGATTTTCGGGATGATTTCGCCGAACAGCAGCAGCAGGAAGGTCAGCACCACCGTAAGCACGACAAACTCCAGCACCTGGGAGGTACCGAAATCAATCACGTTGGCGAAGAAGAAGTTCAGCAACATGATGATGGTGACATTCACAAAATTGTTGGATACAAGAATCGTGGCCAGCAGCCGTTCGGAATCGTCCAGCAAGGCGCGGATGCGCCTGTCGGCAGGGTGCGCCCCCTCATCTATTTCATTCAGATCATTGGGAGAAAGCGAGAAGAAGGCAATCTCCGAAGCAGAGACAAAACCGGAACAATACAAAAGCATCACGGCCAGCGCCAATGCAAACAGGGCTCCCGATGTAGGAGTCGAGACGGTCACACCGTCAAATAATTCTGCCAAGCGGCATAAATACGCGTCAGGGTCCAAAAGTCAAATATTAAGTTATACAAATACAGTCGTTTTCAGAACGGCCACTCCTCCTTTTCCGCTTTCGGAGCAGCCGGCTGCTTCTGCACGGCGGGCTGTGCGGTTTGGGGCGCGGCGGCCGGTGCCGCCTGGCGGGGGGTGAGCATCTCCATGTTGTCCGTGAAGATTTCCACCACATAGCGTTTCACCCCGTTCTGGTCGTCATACGAACGGCTTCTGATTTTCCCTTCGATGTACAGCTTGTCCCCCTTGTGGACATATTTCTCCACCGTTTCCGCCAATCCGCGCCATACGACGATGTTGTGCCATTCCGTCCGTTCGGGCACCTGGGTGCCGTTGGCCAAAGTGTAGGCACGGTCAGTAGTGGCTAAGGGGAAGGTAGCCACGGCCACTCCTCCATCCAGATAACGGACATCGGGCTCTCTGCCCACGTTTCCTATCAGCTGAACTTTATTCAAAGACATGATTACGCTATGTTTTTAAGGATTTTGGGTCAAAATTAGGGAAAAAAAATGAGATACCAAACGAGGCACGGCAAAATTCTGCAAATCGGCGGTCGAAACCTTCAGGAAATCGCCGTTCAGCCTGGCTCCGGGCGGGATGAGCAGCTCATGGCAGCTGGCATGGATGACCCTGTGAGAGAGCACATGCTTCACCTCTGCCGCCACCTGTCTGACCGACAGCACCTGCACCCCGTCCACCAGGCGGCGGTAGGCTTCCGACTCCAACAGGCGGCCTTCCTCCACCGGGCCGTCGGTCTCCACCAGCGGCAGCTCATACAGGTGCTGCCAGATGTCGCCCGGCCCACGCTTATATATAAAGGTATAGTCGGCCGCGCGCACGAAGAAATAATGGAAGTAGCGGTGGGTCACCTTGGTCTTCTTTTCCTTGACGGGCAGTCGGTCCACCTTTCCGGTGTGCAGGGCCACACAGCTGTCGTTCAGCGGGCAGAACAGGCAGTCGGGGGCGGTCGGCGTACACTGCAGGGCGCCGAAATCCATGATAGCCTGGTTGTAGCGCGACGGCTGCTGCGGGTCAAGCAGTTCCTGCGCCAGCTGTGCGAACAGCTTCTTGCCCGCTGTGCTGTCAATGGGTTCCTCGATGCCCATCCATCGGGCCAGCACGCGATAGACATTTCCGTCCACCACCGCATACGGCAGCCCATAGGCAATGGAGCAGATGGCCGCAGCCGTATAGTCGCCCACCCCCTTCAGCTTTCTCACCCCCTCGTACGTGCGGGGCATGCCGCCCAGGCGCACCACTTCCCGCGCTGCCGCATGGAGGTTACGCGCCCGCGAATAGTAGCCCAGTCCCTGCCAGTATCTCATCACCTCGTCCTCGTGAGCGGCGGCCAGCGACTGCACATCGGGGAAACGTTCCACAAAACGGCAGTAATAGTCATACCCCTGCGCCACCCGGGTCTGTTGCAGGATGATCTCGGACACCCATATCCGGTAGGGGTCCGTCGTCCCCCTCCAGGGCAAGGTGCGGCCGTTCTCGGCGTACCATGCCAAAAGTTTCTCTGTAAACGGATGCTTCATGCGTGTTTTTGGGGCAAAAATAACGAATAAACGTCAAAAAACAGGGGCTAAAGGTCAAAAAACGCCCTTGCCGACACCCTCCAACGGCCTGCAGCCGACTTTTCTAAAAAAAATCTCCGCAATATATTTTCCAGACCAACTAAAAAGCTATATATTTGCAGTCCAAAAAATTAAGAGAACGTATAACAATAATTATTAGTGAGATGACTAAAGCAGATATTGTAAACGAAATTGCTAAAAACACCGGTATTGATAAAGCCACAGTGCTGACCACCATCGAGGCGTTTATGGATTCGGTGAAGGAATCGCTTTCCAACGACGAGAACGTCTACCTGCGTGGTTTTGGTAGTTTTATCGTGAAAAAAAGAGCGCAGAAGACCGCTCGTAACATTTCCAAGAATACGACTATCATCATCCCGGAACACAATATTCCGGCTTTCAGACCCGCCAAAACATTTACACTTTCAGTGAAGAAATAAACAACTTTAGTATTAACCCTATAAAATTTTGAAGCTATGCCAAGCGGAAAGAAAAGAAAAAGACATAAAATGTCTACGCATAAACGTAAAAAAAGACTGAGAAAGAACAGACATAAAAGCAAATAACCGTTAGTCTGTCCTGACTTCAAATAAAGAACAAACTTGCAAAGGAACTACTGAAAAACAGCCTTTCAGGTTTGTTCTTTGTTTTGATAAGCACCGAGAATCCCCTCACATTGTCCAACCGAATAACTAAGTAAACCCAAAGTGACAAGCGAATTATTTGTAGACGTACAGCCCCGGGCCATCTCCATCGCCCTGTTGGAAGACAAGTACCTGGTGGAGTTCCAGCGCGAAGAACGGAACCTTTCGTTCGCGGTGGGCAACATGTACCTGGGCAAAGTACGCAAAATCATGCCCGGATTGAACGCCTGTTTTGTAGACGTAGGATTCGAGAAAGACGCTTTCCTCCATTACTTAGACCTCGGACCTCAATTCCATTCTTACCAGAAGTATCTGAAACAGGTCTTGAGCGACCGGAAAAAGCTCTACCCCATGTCCAAGGCCAGCATGCTGCCCGATATCGAAAAAGACGGCACCATGTCGGGCGTACTCCAACAGGGGCAGGAAGTGATGGTACAGATTGTCAAAGAACCCATCTCCACCAAAGGACCCCGCCTGACGTGCGAACTGTCGTTCGCGGGCCGCTACCTGGTGCTGATACCCTTCAACGACAAAGTGTCCGTGTCGCAGAAAATCAAGTCGAGTGAAGAACGTGCCCGGCTGAAACAGCTGCTGCAAAGCATCAAACCGAAAAACTTCGGTGTCATCGTCCGCACGGTGGCCGAAGGGAAACGGGTGGCAGAGCTGGATGCCGAACTGAAAGTACTGCTCAAGCATTGGGAAGAAAGCATCACAAAAGTACAGAAGGCCACCAAGCTGCCTTCACTGGTGTATGAGGAGACAAGCCGCACCGTGGCCATGCTGCGCGACTTGTTCAACCCCTCCTACGAGAATATCTACGTAAACGACGAGACCGTTTACCACGAAGTAAAAGATTATGTAGCGCTTATCGCCCCGGAGAGGACCGGCATCGTCAAGCTCTACAAAGGCCAGCTTCCCATCTTCGACAACTTCGGCATCACCAAACAAATCAAGTCGTCGTTCGGCAAGACCGTCTCCTACAAAAGCGGCGCCTACCTCATCATCGAACACACCGAGGCCCTTCATGTAGTGGACGTCAACAGCGGCAACCGGTCGAGATCTGCCAACGGGCAGGAAGCCAACGCACTCGACGTTAACCTCGGGGCCGCCGACGAGCTCGCACGGCAGCTGCGCCTGCGGGATATGGGCGGCATCATCGTGGTGGACTTCATCGACATGAATCTCGCCGAAAACCGGCAGAAGCTGTACGAGCGCATGTGCCAGAACATGCAGAAAGACAGGGCCAAGCACAACATCCTGCCCCTGAGCAAGTTCGGCCTGATGCAGATTACACGCCAGCGGGTGCGCCCCGCCATGGATGTCATGACCGACGAAGACTGCCCCGTATGCTTCGGAAAAGGGAAGATAAAGCCCTCCATCCTGTTCACGGATACACTGGAAAGCAAGATTGACTACCTGGTCAACAAGTTAAAGATAAGAAAGTTCACACTGCACATCCATCCTTATGTGTCGGCCTACATCAGCCAGGGACTCATGTCGCTGAAACTGAAGTGGCAGATGAAATACGGATTCGGAGTCCGCATCATCCCCGACCAGAGTCTGGCCCTCCTCCAGTACAAGTTCTACGACGTACACAAGGAAGAGCTCGACATGAAAGAGGAAATCGAAATCAAATGATACGGGCACACACCCAGACACAGCGTCACCGGGACCTCCGGCTTGCCTTCGCAAGCGGTCCCGGTGACGCTGCTTTTTTTATGACTGACAAATTTCCGCCCGTTATTGCCCTTTTATTGGAAAGAAAACACTACTTTTGGGCAATAAACATCCATTTGCCATTATGAACATCAGAAATCTTCTTTTTTTGTCGGGACTGGCCATCTGCCAGCTCCTGGCCGCACAGCAACCCTCCCTGCACGACCCCGACTGCTGCACCAGCATCATGGTAGGCCGGCTGGCCAGCACGGACGGTTCTGTCATGACCAGCCACACCTGTGACAGCTGGTACCGCACCTGGGTCAACGTAGCGCCTGCGGCCGACTATCCCAACGACACCGTCATGAGCATCTACAAGGGACGTATGCACACCGAGAGCGTCACCGACCGCACCGGCATGAACGAGAGCGGACAGATACCCCAGGCACGCCACACCTACTCGTTTCTCGACACGGCCTATCCCTGCCTGAACGAGAAACAGCTCGCCATGGGCGAAACCACCATCAGCGGACGCAAACTGCTGGAGAATCCCAAAGGGATGTTCCTCATCGAAGAGCTGCAGCGCGTGGCCCTGCAACGCTGCACCACCGCCCGGCAGGCCATCCGCCTGATGGGCGACCTCATCCAACGCTACGGCTACGGCGACTCGGGAGAATGCCTCACCATTGCCGACCCCAAGGAGGTATGGCACTTTGAGGTATTCGGCGAGGGCACCGACCGCTTGGGAGGCGTATGGGCAGCCGTGCGTATCCCCGACGACGAGGTGGGGGTATCGGCCAACATCCCGCGCATCGGCACACTCGACCTGGCGGACACCGACCGCTACATGGCCTCGGACAATGTCTTCGAAGTGGCCAAACGGCTGAAGCTATGGGACGGCAAAGAACCCTTCAAGTTCTGGAAAGTCTATGGAGGCCCCAACTACTCGGGGAAATACCAGGCGTTCAGCACCCGCGAATACTTCATTCTCAGTACCCTCGCTCCCTCGCTGCACTTGGACAGGGAAGCCGAGGAACTGCCTTTCAGCGTCAAGCCCGAGAAACGGCTCAGCGTGGCCGACGTGCTGGCCTACTTCCGCCAGTACTATGAAGGCACCGACTCCGACATCACCCGCCACCTGAAGGTGGAGGTCAAGGACAAGTCGGGCAAGACCGACACCATCGTCAGCCCCGTAGCCAACCCCTGGATGCGGCCCGACGAAATAAAGATGCTCAATGCCATCCGCGAAGGAGCCGCCCCGCAGATACGCAACATCGCCGTCCCCCAATGTGCCTATGCCACCGTCATCCAGCTGCGCGGCTGGCTGCCCGATGCCGTAGGGGGCGTCTGCTGGTTCTCAATGGACAATCCGGGACAAAGTCCGCGCGTCCCCATCTTCTGTGGGACGACCGACCTGCCCGACGTGTACAAGATCTGCGGCAACCACCGCTACCGCCTGGATGCGGCCCTGTGGCATTATCGTGCGGCCAACAAGCTGGCGGCTGTCCGCTGGGGCAACGCCCGTAAAGAGCTGGAGCAGAACGTGCAGCATTTCGTCCGCAAAGGGCTGGATGAACTGCCCTTGGTGGAAGCCCGCTACCAGGAACTCGCCAAGACCGAAGGCGAGACCGCAGCCAAGGCCTACCTGACCGACTATACCGCCGACTTCATCGGGGCCACCCTGCTGCGCTGGGACCAGATGACGGCACGCCTGTGGAACACCTACCGCTTCGGCTTGTAAACACTCTCTCTAACTACCATTCCTAAAGACTGATGAAACGTATGAAGACATTCACTTTGGCAGCCCTGTTGCTGGCCACGCTTCCTGCCGTGGCACAATCCACCGACGGCTACCGGTTCACCACCGTCGTCAACCAAAAAGTCACTCCCGTCAAGAACCAGGCAGCCACCGGCACCTGCTGGTGCTTTGCCACCACCTCCTTCATCGAGGCCGAACTGCTCCGCCAAGGCAAGGGCGAGTACGACCTGTCCGAAATGTACATCGTCCGCCAGAAATACATGAACCAGCTGGACGACAACTACCTGCGCCGCGGCAAGGGGAACATCAGCCAGGGCAGCCTTTCGCCCAGCTGGGTGACAGCCTTCAACCAGATAGGCATTGTGCCCGAAGAGGCGTACACCGGCATCAACTACGACTCGCCCACCCACAACCACAAGGAGCTCACCACCTATATGGAAGCCATTGCCGCCGAGGCCATCAAGATGCGTCACCGCAGCCCTGAATATTTCGAGCTGATCAACAGTCTGTTCGACATCTATATGGGGAAACTGCCCGAAAGCTTCACCTACAAGGGCAAGCAATACACCCCGAAAAGCTTCGCCGCCAGCCTCGACATCCACACCGATGACTACGTGATGCTGACCAGTTTCACCCACCGGCCCTACTACCGGGAATTTGAAATCGAAGTGCCCGACAACTGGGAACATGCCCGTATGTACAACCTGCCTTTAGACGAACTGATGGCCGCCGCCGACCATGCCCTCCGCAACGGCTACACTGTATTGTGGGACGGTGACGTGAGCGAGAAAGGATTCTCGTTCAAGAACGGCGTGGCCATCAATCCCGAAACGGAACAGACAGAGGACCTCAAGGATACCGACTTCGCCCGCTGGAACAAGATGGACGCACAAGAGCGACTGGCCGAAGCCTACAAATTCGCAGGGCCGTGTCCGGAAGTGAACGTCACTCCCGATATCCGGCAGCAGGGGTACGAGGCCTTTGTCACCACCGATGACCACCTGATGCACCTCACGGGCATCGCCACCGACCAGAACGGCACCCGGTATTACATCACCAAAAACTCCTGGGGCACCGCCCGCAACGACTTCGGAGGCTATCTGAACATGTCCGAAAGCTATGTCCGCGCCAAGACCATCTACATCATGGTGCACAAAGACGCACTGAGCAAGGAGATGAGGCAGCGGATTGGTCAATAAGCAAGCCCTATACTTGCCCGTCCGGATGACGTCAGACAACCGTTCGACGGCCGTCGGTCAAGCGCCTGACGACTGTCGGACACATGTCCGACATCATCCGGACGTTCTCCAAAGCTCCTGTCCGCCCGCCTGTCTGTACACGAAAACCCTCCGCTCTGTTGCCCGGTTCGGCAAAATCCCCTACCTTTGTGGAAAACCTCAAATCCATGACTGCAAGACCCCGCCGCAAACGCATCCCCTACGGGATGATGAACTTCGT